>JANNDA010000788.1:0-11043 GCA_031387195.1 Planctomyces sp.
CACGGCGATCACGACCACCACTACGGACAACATGGTGGCAAAGTTCAAACCGGTGATTTGATTCGACTTTTTCTGTATTCAAACAGCGTATCGAGTCGGCCTTATGGATACGGCGGCTATGGATATGGGCCAAGGAATGGACCTGGGTTTGGCCGGTATCAGTATGGGAGTCCGGTGTATGTCGTGCCCGCGGTTCCGCAGCAGCAGTATCAAGAAGGGATCGATGCCCCGCCGCCACCCCGATTGGTCGTGCCGACCCCGGAACAGTTCGGCAGCCTCGCGATGCCGCACCAGCGCGAGTTGCTGCTGCATGCGATCAACAGCTTGGATGATGATCTCACGCGAGTCGGAACTGGCTCACAATGGAAGAAGCATTTGCAGTTGGCGGGACTCTCGGAGTCGCTCACTGAAGTGAATGGTCCGCTTGACGCACCAGATCGCGAGAAGTTCCGCAAGCACGCTGAAGTCTTTGACGGAGTGGCGCAAGATCCTGCGTTTCGATCAATCTCCGGACTTTGGGGGTTCGGCACCTTGCGTGTCGGTCTGCGTGAGTTTGCCGAGGAGCCGATCGTCAAGATTCGGCGAGCCATCGCGATCAATGCCGGCTGGCTGTCAAAAGCCTTAGACGAGGTCGCGACCGGCGCGCAATGGAAGACCCACTTGCGGCTCGAAACGTTGATGGCCCGTGATGATCAAGTCTCATCCGCCGCCGAAGCGCTCGATCGTTTTGAGCCGGTGCTAACCAAGTTCGACAAGGTTCAAGCTGATCCGCAGTTTGAATCGGTCAGCGAAATGCAGGGATTTCAGGCGACGCACGCCGCGTTGAGCGACTTCGTACAAGAACTCCGTTTGGCTGCCGCTCCTCCGCCGGTCGTCAATCAAGAGGCACCTGGTTCAGCCCCCGCGCCACCTGCTCCGAAAAAAGAAGAATAGGCCGTAGACGAAATCAGGAGGACATTTTGAATGCGATGGTTCTCAATCGTCTTGGCATGGTGTCTATTTTTCGATGTGAGCGATCAGGCGGCGGCGGACGAACGCCGATTTCTGTACGTAGCGGTGCCAGGAGTTCGTAATTATCTCGAATATGGCGGGCACGGCCTGTTGGTGTTCGATATCGACAACGGACACCGCTTCGTCAAACGCATTGCCACCGCAGGGCTCAATAAGAATGGTCAGCCGCTCAATGTCAAAGGGGTTTGTGCCAGCGCGATTAGTAAGCGGATCTACATCAGCACGACCGAAACGCTGACGTGCTTGGATCTCCTCACAGAGAAAGTTCTGTGGGAGAAAGCCTACGACGGTGGATGCGACCGCATGGCAATCTCGCCGGACGGCAAGGTGATTTATCTGCCATCATTCGAGAAGGATCATTGGCATGTCGTGGATGCTGGTAGTGGCGACGTGCTGACCAAGATTACGCCGAAATCGGGAGCTCATAACACAGTCTTTGGACCAAGCGGGAAAGCGGCGTACCTCGCCGGCCTGCGGTCGCCGTTGTTGACCGTCTCGGAGACCAGCCGGCATGAAGCCGCTCGGACGATCGGTCCGTTTAGCGCGAGCATCCGCCCCTTCACGGTCAATGGCCGTGAAACGCTCTGTTTTGTGAATATCAACGAACTGCTCGGCTTTGAGGTCGGTGATCTGATAACTGGAAAGAAACTGCATCGGGTCGAGGTCCAGGGATTTCAAAAGGGACCGGTCAAACGCCACGGATGCCCCAGTCATGGAATCGGCCTCACTCCCGACGAAAAAGAATTATGGGTGACCGACGCGACGAACCGCCGCATGCACGTGTTCGACGCAACGTCGATACCTCCCAAGCAGGTCGCCAGCATTGAGGTTCGCGACGAACCAGGATGGATCACCTTCGGCCTCGACGGCAAGTTCGCGTATCCATCGACTGGCGATATTGTCGAAACGAGCACTCGCCGAATTCTCACTGGATTGAAAGACGAAAACGGCGTTAACGTCCAAAGTGAAAAGATGTTGGAGATCGACTTTCGTGCGAACGAGCCGGTTCGTGCTGGTGATCAGTTCGGAATCGGTCGAGTTCGATAGCCGAAGCTCTTGGCATGAGTCGGCCATGAATTTTGGAGTTCGTCTTGTGATTTCAACGAACTTTTATAGATTGCTTCCGGTTTGTGTTGGGGAATTGCGTCGTTTCGCCAGAGGAGCCTGACTGTGAAGCGTTGGTCGAGCATACTTGCCGCTGCGTGTTTGTCGTTGGGAGTCTTGGGGTTGAGCGTTTCGGACGCGAAGCCGCCGGTGGCTCAAAAGAAGATCGAGAAAGCTCCCGTTGACCCCCAGGCCGAGGCCGCGTTCCGCGAGCAGGCCAAGAAAATTGCCGGGGGATCGGAGCTGGACAAGGTGCTGGCACTCGAAAACAAAGAGCGCGGCGCGAAGCTCGCCCCGATGCCAGTCATTGATGATCTGACCTTTTTGCGACGAATCTATTGTGATCTCGTCAGTCGAATCCCTTCGGTGGATGAGATCGCTGCGTTTGAGGCGGACGCTTCGGCCAACAAACGTGCTGAGTTGATTGATCGGTTAATTTCCGACGGTCGGTTCGTTGATCGTTGGACTGTGTTTTACGCCGATATGTTTCGATTGCGAGCTCAGGCTGATGGAGGCGGTGCGGCATTGGCTTGGGTTCATCAAGCCGTGGCTAAGGGGATGTCTCACGATGAAATCTGTCGTCGGCTGATTACCACGAATGGCAAAGCCGGTGCGGCTCCTGAAGTGGCATTCGTGTTGGGCGACAATGCTGATGCGATGGCGTTGGCTGGCGTGACCTCTCAGGTTTTCATGGGAGTCCGAATTTCGTGTGCTCAGTGCCACGATCATCCGTTTGATGTTTGGACTCAAGAAAACTTCTACGGGTTTGCGGCTTACTTCGGAAAAACGAAACGGATCGAGAATCAATTCACACGCACGATCTACGCTAACGAAGGGGATCAGTCCGTTGTGCTGTGGCCGCCCGAAGGAAAGGCGAAACCTGAAGAGCGCAAGCCGATGAAGCCGTCGTTCCCTTTTGAGATGGCGGCTGTCGGCGAGGCTCCGGAATACATTGGCCGGTTGAATGCCCTTCGAGCGAAACAAAAAGCCGAGCGAGATGCGCTCGCGAAGGCGGATGTCAAAGACACAAACGTCGATGACCTGCTGTCGGATGCCTCCGAGAACGAGCAGAAAGCGAAGGGTAAGAAGCAAGACGACGAGATCACCAAAGAAGCGAAGAAAGACGCGAAGTCGCTCAACATCAAAGCTGGCATGTACGCGACCAGCGAATGGCGACAAGAACTCGCCAATCTGGTGACGAGTCCTCGTAACCGCTTCTTCGCTAAGAATATGGCTAATCGAGTTTGGGCGGATCTCATCGGTCGCGGCATTGTCGATCCGATCGATGACTTCAGCGATAACAACCCGGCCAGTCACCCCAAGATGCTCGATTACCTCGCAGACGAATTTGTGGCGAGCGGCTTTGATCTGCGATCACTTGTGCGATTGATCGTAAACAGCGACGTTTATCAACGGGCTCACGTTTATGGTGCTGAAGAACAAGCGCAGACGGACCTCGAAAAATCCTTCCTTGCAACTCCTATGCGTCGAATGCTCAGCGAGACTCTTTATGACAGCATTGTCACCGCCGGACATCTCTCAGACGTGAAGCACGTTGCTGGCAAGAATATGAAAACGACGTGGCGGCTATCTCAAATCGTGAAGCCCAATTCCGGCAAGCAAGGATTGGCACTGACGGCAATGAAGCTTGATCAGAAGATGGCCATGAATGCTCCCGCGATGGCGAAAGACGACGAGCCAGCCCCAGGCGTTGATGTGGAAAAAGGGATCGAACTCGACTTTGGTAAAGTCTTGGCGAAAGCTAAGGAGGACAGCAAAGTCGAAGTTGAAGAAATGCGAGTGATGTCGAAAGAGGAGATTGAAGCCGAGCGGATGCGCGCTCAGATGCAGACACAGCGTCGTGGTGTCGAATACATCGACCGTTATGCCAAGGCGACGTTTGATGACAATCCTCGTTTCGGCTCATCGCTCCGCATGTCGTCTCCGGCTGTTCCAGAACATTTTTTGCGAGTCTTCGGCCAAACCGATCGCGAGATCCTCGGAGAGATGCGAGACCATGCTCCCAACATGCGGCAAGCATTGATGATGCTGAATGGGACGTTGACTCATGAGGCGTCTCGCGTTGGTGAACTCGAACCGATGCACTCGGTGCTTGCCGAGAAGAAAGATTTGGACGGTGCAGTTCATCTCGCCTACCGTGAGATCCTGACTCGTGAGCCAAGCAAAAATGAAATCACCGAAGCAAAGTCCATCATCCATGCCAACAAAGATGTCTTTAGTGGCATGGCTGATTTCCGCTGGATCCTGCTCAATTGCAATGAATTCCGTTTCCTGCCGTAACAATCAACGATAACTGAACTCCCTTAACGAACTATTCAACCTCTTGCTGTTGTCAGGCTCGTTAACCTGACAAATCCGTTTCAGAAAGGAAACTCGACATGGGCTGCTTGGATTACCAACTGAATCGCCGAGCTGTGTTGCAGGCGTCGATGGCTTCGATCCTCGGTTTTACGATGCGCGACTTGATCGCGTTTGGCGGAACCGACCATGCTCCGACGGCTGAGCACGTCATTTTCTTCTGGAACGGCGGCGGTATGTCGCACATCGACACCTGGGATCCGAAGCCAGGCCGTCCGACAGGCGGCGAGTTTGACGCGATCGACACGTCAGTCGAAGGGATCAAGATTTCGCAAATTTTCCCAGAAATTGCGAAGGTCATGCATCACTGTGCTCTCGTCCGTTCCATTGCTGGTGTCAACGGCGATCACGGCCGTGGCACCTATCAATTGCAGACCAGCTATCAACAGACGGCGAACTTGCTTCATCCGGGTTTTGGCTCGGTAGTGACCTCCGAGAAGAAACAACTTGGCGATCTGCCTGCTTACGTCACGATCAGTGGCCGTGCTCCGAAGGCGGCCTATCTTGGCCAAAAATGCGAGGCGTACTTCATCGGTGCTCCCGGTGAGAAAGACCCGTACCTGTCGTTCCCGGAAGGGATCGCATCGGCTCGGGGCAATCAACGGTTGGAAGTCCTCGAAAAGTTCAACGGACGGTTTGCTGAGAAGAGCAGCAACAAAGAATTGAAGTCCACGCAGACTTCAATCGACGAAGCGCTCACGCTGATGCGCAGCCCGGCGCTGGCCGCGTTTGAACTCGACAAGGTGCCGACATCACAGTTGAACCGATACGGCGACACGCCATTCGGCCGAGGTTGCCTCACCGCGAAGCAATTGGTTGAGACGGGCGTGCGATTCGTGCAAGTGAATCGTGGCGGCTTTGACACGCACATGAACAACTTCCCGGCGATGGAAGCGCATGGCGAAATCATGGACCCAGCGATTTCTTCGTTGATCACCGATCTTGCTGAATCAGGCATGTTGAAGAAGACGCTGATTGTCATGCTCAGCGAATTTGGCCGCACGCCGAAGATCAACAAAGACGCCGGTCGCGATCACTGGGCCAACGTCTTCACCTGCTTCATGGCTGGTGGTGGCATCAAGGGCGGTACGGTCATCGGCACGTCTGACGAAGATGGCTACGAGCCGAAGGACAATCCGGTGAAGGTCTCGAACCTGCACGCGACTTTCTGTCATGCTCTCGGCATCGACCCAAATAAGAAAGTCATGACACCGCTCCAACGCCCGTTCAAGCTCGTGGAAGATGGTGAACCGATCAAGGAATTGTTCGCGTAGGTTTAACGACCTCGATGAACGTCAAACATCCCGTGAGGCAGGTGTCATACCTGCCTCACGGCGTTTCAGTGGGGATGCCTGTCGCGAAGTTGCAGCGTCTCCGCATAATTCTTGCAAATGCGAGTTGGTCACGGTTTGGATTGGTCGCAGGACTGGCGATTAACGCTCAGGAATGCGACGTTATTGAACAAATAATGAACCAGTCATCTCACCTCCAATTTTACGGAGGTGTGATCGAGAATTCGGCAAGCGAGGATGCTTGCGACCAAACTGAAGCACAGGGACGTGCGCGTTATGGATTACAAACATGCGTGCGTCACGAATTGGTGTAGCCGTCTTTTGTGGAGTTCTTTCGTTAGGTGGACTGGTTTGGAGCCAAGAGCCCCCGAAAGAAAAAGAGGCGGCCGTCTCGAAAGGCTCGATCGTTGAAGACCGGGCGGCGAAAAAGTTACTAGAGGCTGGTGACGCACGGTATGAGGCGGATGAGGTCTCGAAGGCCGTTGAGATTTGGCAGTCAGTGATGGAACGCTATCCGCGCAGCAAGGTGCGGTATGAGGCGTCCATGAAGTTGGGGAATTACTACCTCCAGCGCGATCGTCAATACGACAAGGCACGAGCACAATTCGAGCAAGTCTCCGGCGAGGAAAATCGCAACGAAGAGCAACGCGCCGAGGCGACGCTTAAGGTCGGAGTTTGTTTCTATGAGGCTCGCAATTTCGGCAAGTGTTTTCAGGTCATGCGTGACGTGATCGAAAAGTTTCCAGTTAGTAAGCAGGTCAATGAGGCGTACTACTACATCGGGTTGGGACACTTTCAGCTCGGACACTACAGCCGAGCGATCCAGGCGTTAGAGAAGGTCGGCACGACGCTTTCTAGCGAAGAGGGAAAGATCGAAAAGCTTGAAGCAGGCAAGCGGCTGTTCGTGAAGATTGAGGACGCCGACCTGGCGGCGATTGAGCCTGGGCAGTCGATCAAAGTCGAATGCGTTGCGAGCAGCGGAGACAAAGAGATTGTCGAGTGCTTTTCTGTTGGCCGTAACGTGCGGATCGCTCTAGGCAGCGTGCTGACAAAGCTTGGCAAGCCGCAACCGGGGAACGGGATGCTCGAACTGAAGGGTGACGATAACGTCGAGGTTTCCTACATCGACGAGCAAACCGCCGACAAGCAGTTCAATCGCAAGCTGCTCCATAAGGTCACGGTCGTCGGCAACGGATTGCTGTCAATCAACGATGGTGCCTTCAAGGAAACCCTTCGTGGCGTAGTTCTCGGTAAGTCGATCAACGCACAGATTATCGACGCCGACCGAGATCTGACCGATGCTGCCGACACCATCCAAGCAACGATTGAAGTTGTTCGTCCAAAGTCTGACGAGGAAATCGAGAACGAACTTGTCACGGCGAAGAAGGACGGCAAGCCGGTCGCCACAGATGATGATGGCGAGCCGAAGATCGAGAGGTTTAAGAAGGTCGATAAAGTTGTCGTGACCCTGACTGAAGTGAAGATTGATACGTCGCTGGGCAAGAAGACCGTGGAAGACGACGGCGCGGACGAGAAGAAAACAACCGGCGCGATTCCTCCGAATTCGGCGATCAACACCATCACAGGTGCTCCACCGACGAAGGCTGAAGCAAAGCCTGATGCAGCTCCGGCTACAAACGCCAATCCAGCCAAGCCGGTCGTTGTAGACAACTCGATTCATTCCGGCGTGTTTCGAGTCACGTTACCGCTAGTGAAAGCAGACGAAGTTGTCTCGACCGACGATACGCTGCAAGCGCTTCCCGGAGATTTTGTGCGAGTCAGCTACATCGATCAGAAAAACGCGGGCCTGGAAGCACGGACGGTGATCTTTGACGCGAAGTGCATCGAAGGAAATCTCGGTGGCGTGCGCGTCACGAAGGCGATGATCTCCGACCGCGAGTTGCGAGTGCAAACGCAGCTTAAGACGGCTCACGCACTGACCAACATCGGCAATCGTTACAAGGAATTCGGCCTCAAGAAAAATGCCGACGGCAAGTACGAACAAGCGCTTGATCTGTGTGAAGAGATCATGGCCGAAGCTCAAAAACTCGGCGGCAAGCTGCTGGAAGAGACCTATGTTGAGCTGTGGCAGATCTATTACCAAATGGACAAGCTTGAATTGGCCGCGGCAATGGCCGAACGGTTGCAGCGTGACTTCCCCAACAGTGGGTTCGTCGATGACGCCTTGTTGCAGCTCGCGGATGTTGCCCTGAAGCAGAGCAACTTCAATCGAGCCATCGGCGTCTATCAGCGGCTGGTCAACATGCAGACCAGCCAATTGCG
The DNA here is from genome assembly GCA_031387195.1 of Planctomyces sp. Classification (GTDB taxonomy): domain Bacteria; phylum Planctomycetota; class Planctomycetia; order Planctomycetales; family Planctomycetaceae; genus SXKJ01. Next base: position 8,070 of record JANNDA010000788.1, read on the forward strand.
TGGAGAGGCTCAATTTGGCATCGCTCAGTGCTATGACAAGATGGCCGACCAGCAGACAAACGACGCCGCGAAGGCCCAACTTTTCGATCGTGCTTTCCAGGAATACAAGAAGGTCTTCGACAACTTTCCAGAAAGCGGTCGAGTCGGAGAGGCGGTCGCTCAGATGGCGAATTACTACTACCGCCAGAAGGACTATGCTCGCGCCGTGGACATCTTTGAGACGGTTCTGGAAAACCATCCAGATGCCAAGTTTCTCGATGTGATTTTGTTCAACTACGGACGCTGTCTCTACCGCATGGACCGCAAAGCGGAAGCTCGCAAACGCTTTGATCAACTCATCGGTGATTATCCGGAAAGTCCACTCGCCAACGATGCGAAGAAGATTTCAGAGGCTTTGAACAAGGCCGAGCGAACGGCAGCTCCAAAGGGAGATTGAATCGCCACCACGGTTGGTCGCGTTTCGTGAATACTGGAAGCAGAAGCAAGTGCAGCTCGATTGAGCCGTGCCAGAGATCCTTGAAGAACTTGAAAACAGGACCGATTCCGATGCTACGAATTGCCTTGTTCGGTTTGTTGTTGGTTTTGGGTAGCGTCCACACATCGACACTGTTTGCTCAGCAAGCAAACGCGCCCGCTCAAACGGCGTCCGAAGACTCCAAGCAGCTTGATGCTGTGTCGCAGGAGGCGGCGAAGCTGGAGGCGGATCTGAATAAGTTCAAAGACACGTCGCCGGAGGCTGGTGAGTTGTTGTTGAAACTCACTGACTTGTACCACCTGCATGGGCGAGCGTTTGGCTTGATTCGCGCGGGGCAACGGTTTTCGGCCTCTCATCCGAGCGATCCGCGAAACCAGGCGGTCATGCTCAAGCTGATTGACGGTCTGGAGGCGATGTCGCGACACAAGGAACTGACGGTTTCGATTCGGCAGTTCATTCAGAAGTATCCTCAGGCACCACAAAACGCAGAGCTGGAAGAACGGCTGGCGAAATCGCTCGACAAGTTGGGCGAGCGAACGAAGGCGGCGGAAACGTATCGCGCGTTGTGGAATCGGCAGCCGAATCAAAACGGACGGAAGTTCGGTGAGGCGTCAGTGACTCGGTTCAATCAAGGGTCACAGCAGGAAATTTTCGATGGCAACGTGCTGGCCGAAGACATGCTCGACAAGCTGCCGGCCGGTGAGTTTACGAAGCTGCTGGCGGCGAATGCGCATTATCGGTGGCGGCAATACGGGCAGTGGGCGAAGGCAAACACGCTCGGCGCGAAGATGCTGGCGAAGGGCTTGCCGTACACGCCGGAAGAAACTCGCGAGTTACAGCGGATGCAGGGCGAGCAATTCGGTCATCTCGGCCAGTACGCCAACGCGGCGAATCATTATCGGCAAGTGCGAGCGATTCGCGATGACTGGTCGGCGATCAATCAACTCATCAACTGTCTGTATTACTCGCAGGCGAAAGCCGCCGAGTTCGAGCCGCTCGTTAATGAATTTGATGCGAAGTATCCGGATCGCGAAGAGCGGTTTGAGAAACGTGCGCTGCTGGCGGTGTCGTTGATCCGCGACGGCGACAAGGCTCGCGGGATGGAGATGATCAAGCCTTTGCTCGCTTTCAACCCGTACTTGCACAGCATTGCGTCGGTATTCGTTCAGAACAGTGGGACTGAGCCGGCACAGTGGGCGCAAGCCGAGGCCGTGTTGCGGGACGCACTGGCAAAGAATCCGAAGTACAACGCGTATTACCTGCGTCACTCGATCGCGCTGGAAATCTGCCGCGACCGGTTGAAGGACGATGCGAAGTGCAAGGCGATGTGCCGCGAGTACCTCGATCAAGCGCCAGGTAACGACGGACATACCTGGAACGTTCTTTCGCACCTGTTGTTTCAGACGACGAACGACGCAGAATTCCAACAGGACGTGCAGCGTTATCTGGCTATGCGGCGGAAGAATTTGCATCTCAGCAACGCGGTCTTGTACTTGCAGTCCTACATCGATCAGGCGAAGGCGAACAAAGACCTGAAGGACCGCGTCACATATGCGCAAACGGAGCTCAAGAAGCAGAATGATGAGCCGGTTGTCGCCGCTTGGACCAAGTGGACGCACAACATTTATCACGGCCCGGACGCTCAAATTCGTACGGCGTTGCGGCAAAACCATCTCACCACATTGCCCGAGCCGATGTGGGAGCAGCTCATGGCCGAGGATGCTTACTACTTCCGACATATCCCGCCGCAGGTGAAGCAGCGTGAGGAATCGGCTCGCACATATTTGGAGTTGGCGAAGCGCTTCCCAAAGAACCGGCCTTACCTCGACGAGGCATTGGGTTCGGTCAGCGACTATGGGCCGATCGAAATCAGCAAACAAGTCTTCGATCTCTTTGTTGCTCAAGAGCCGTTGCTGAACAATTCGGATCACTGGCGGCGGCTGTTCATCATCGCCGATCAGCACAAAGATCAATCGCTGGCGAAGCGAGCGTTCGAGTACGTCCAAAAATCGCAAGCAAAGTTCGGCAAAGAGAGCGCCGGGGCATCCGGTATTGGCGATGCTTTGACACGGCATCTAATGCCGGCTGAGGCGAACGCTTACTGGCAGTTTGGCCGCACGCATGACCGGCAATCGAGCGAGTCGTCGCAATGTGCGTCACGGTTGTTTACGCCGTTGAAAACGTCCGATGAGCGGATTGCCCTCGCGAATGAAATGCTGCAAACCAATACGCCGTACAACACGCAATATGCGCAGTGGGCGGCGATTGCCTATCTCGAAAAAGGAGACATCGACAGCGTCGAACGAGTCACTCGCGACGCGCTGACGAAACAGCAAGAGAAGACATTCATGGCCGCCAATTGGGACGCGTATCAGTGGTACTATCTGCTTAACGGCGTGCGAACGCAGCCGGATAAGATGAAGGAATTGCCGTCAGCGCAGAAGCAGCGCATTTACGCGCAGACGCCTTATCTGGCCACGCAGACCGGCAGCGCCACGG
>JANNDA010000832.1:0-2013 GCA_031387195.1 Planctomyces sp.
CAGCGCCAGCACGGCCACTCCCACGAGGACCGATCCGTCCAGATTGGCCCACAGCACGAACAGGCCAACCACTTTGATCGGTGGCCCGATCAGGCGGAACGCGCTGGCGTCCGGTTCGATCACACGAACAGCGACCAACCGGACGCTAGCGCGTTCCGGCTGATCGGCACACCGATCAAAGTGGTTGGCCTGTTCGTGCTGTGGGCCAATCTGGACGGATCGGTCCTCGTGGGAGTGGCCGTGCTGGCGCTGTTGGCCATCGGCACGGCGTGGGAAGTCGCGCTGACCGAGCGGAGTGTTCTCGCTGCGCTGCAAACTCCGCGAGTTCATCGCGCGGTCTATTTGGCCGAGATGGCCGGAGTGGCGACGCTGCTGCAACCGCTGGGATTCCGCTTGTGGACCGATGTCATTCACGCGGAACGGGGTTCCGCGTGGACGGCGTTGGGAGGTGTGAATCCCCTGTTCCTGACGACTGGTTTCGGCTGGTCGGTGGCCGCAGTCTGTCTGTTGGCGGCAGTCGTGTTGCGGCTGAGTCCCCGACGCATCAGCGCGGCGGACGTGATGGTGATGCTGGCCGCGTTGCTGGTCACAGCCGTCAACCAGCAGATGACGATTTGGTTCGCTCCGCTGGCGATGTGGGTGCTGCTGCCGCATGTGGCGGAGTTGCTCGAAAGCCGCTCGTGGTTCGCCCCGAAGTGTGACCAACCACTGTTCGCCGAGGGTGATCCGGTTCCGCCGCTGGCCTTCAAGTTCACCGTGCTGTCGGGTCTGGCGATCTGGTGCGCGGTTGTGTTGTCCCCCATTTCCAACCCGCTGTTTGGCCGCGGGCCGTTGCCGCTGAAACGGCTGGTGAGCAAACACGCTCCGCAGACGCTGACCGAGTTCCTAAAGAAGTCCGACGCTCCCTCGGGGTTGGTGTGGCTGCCTGAATGGTGGGGCGACTGGGTCACGTTCGATGGCCCGCGCGGATTGAAGGTTTCGGCCAACTCGCAGATCCATTTGCTGTCAGAACGACAGCGCAACGACATCCTGCAAGTGACTCGCGCCGAGGGGAATTGGCCCCGCACGCTCGACCGTTACAGCGTCGAGTTGCTGATCATCGACAAGCAGCGACAACCCCGCCTGTTCGACGCCGCATTGGCTCAAGGAGCCGACTGGACCATCCGCCACGAAGACGACCAAGCCCTCGTCCTGAATAGGAAAACCCCCTGACGTGGGACGGGCACTCCTGCCCGTCAATGTGCTGGGAAGACGGGCAAGAGTGCCCGTCCTACATCCAAAGCCTCGCCACCCCTGACAAAAACCATGACATCCACGCCTCTCAGCTCCTCGCGTTCACTGGCACTGTTCCTGACGGTTCAGTGTCTGATCGCATCGGTGTGTAGCGCGGCGTGGTGGATGTCGGGTTCCTCCGCAGATTTCAAATTTCAGATTTCAGATTTCAAATCTGAGATTTCAAATTTCAAATCTTCATCCGAGGATCTGAGCCGCCGCGAACCGACGCTCGCCAACGAGCCGTCGTCGGTGGAGCCGCGCTACGACGTTCCCGAGGTTGTCTCCGACGAGCAGTTGGCCAAGGTGTTGTTCAAGCTGCGTCCCCGCTTCCGTCACGGACAGCCGAAGATCAACCACGTCGATCACGCCCTGCGGTGCTGGGGAGCCGACGTGTCCTTCGCCGACCCGCAGTTCGTTTCGGGGGACGAGATGCGGCGGTTGCTGACCGACCACGACGCGTTCAAGACCGCGTGGGGCGACAAGACGCGAGCGTTACTGGTCGCGAAGGAGCAAGGGGTCGCGTATCGGACTCAGCAGGGAGACGCCTCGGCCAGCCATGTCGATCACACGCTGGGAACGCTCGCCGAATGCGGCACGCCGCTCGACTTTCCGATCCGTCTGGCAGGCCGCTCCGCCACACTGCGCGATGTCCTGCATCAGGCCCTCGCCAGCTTCGACATCAATCAGGCGGAGTACGAATGGACGACGCTCGCCGTGGCTCTGTATGCGACCGACGGC
>JANNDA010000088.1:0-5603 GCA_031387195.1 Planctomyces sp.
GCGCCTTCGGCGTCGGAGTGATGTCCATACCAAGCAAAATCCATACGCGGGGTTTAGCGACTCTGGGTGAATAGCGCAATTCTGTTCTCTATGCTATTTTCTAAGGGTGCGGAAAATGGGTTTAACCGCACGCCGCAGGCATGCGCGTTTGAACGGTCAGGGGTCAGGCTCGCGTGCAAAGTGCGTCGTGCGCCCAGCGTGGGATACAAATTCGATCTGCTCTTGACCCTATCGCCGAACCGTGGCGAGAGTCCGCCACCTCATATTTGGGAAAGGCCTTGCATGGATTCGCAGGAAGTAACGGCTCAGCCGTGGTATTTGACGCCTCGATTTCGCCAAGTGGCCGCAACGGCTCTGATCGTTTTCGCGGCTGTGGAGGCGTACGTCGCGATTGGAGTGAGGTACAACGATATCGGCGGGCACATCGCCTCCGGAGATTTGCTGTTGAAACAGGGTCCGGCGGCAGTCAATTGGTTTTGGTATCCGTTCGGACGGATGAGCTGGAATAGCGTGTTGGCATTGTTTGGTCAGCACGGTGGGAAAACGGTTTGCTTCACGCTGTCGATGGTGGCAGTCTTTGCCACGTTTCGGATGTGGCATCAAATGGCGGAGCGACGCACGGCCGGTTCTGCCGAACTCTCATTCGCCGCTGCTGTGTTTACAGTCTTGGCGAGTTGCACCCTCATTCAACGTGATCTCGACGAATGCGGGCTGCATCTGCAATTGCTTTTCTTTCTGACGGCGGCGGTGTTTTCCCTGACGCAAGGACGACAGCGGCTGTGTGGGTTTTGGACCGCAGTGGCGATCACGTTCAAGACGACTCCGTTGTTGTTCGTACCGTTCTTGCTGTGGAAGCGGAAATGGCAAGCGGCGGGTTGGTCAGTGGCATTCACGCTGCTGTTAAATTTTGCACCGGCAGCGGTCTTCGGTTGGAACGAAACGCTGGTGTATCACGGCCGCTGGCTGGATGCGGCTCAGCGGAGCGCGGAGGTTCGTGACCCGTCGATGAACGCGATCGAGCCCGCCCGGCATTTGAATCAATCACTGACGATGACCCTTTCGCGGTTCGTCCAGACGTATCGGCCGGGGCATGATCTTTACTTGGACAAACCGGGGTTCGTGCAGATCTTGGATCTCGACGTGGACATCGCTCGGCGGTTTGTCAAAGGCTCGATCTTGGTCTTGTTGCTGGCGCTGGCCTGGAAGGCTCGATCGCGCCGTGATGAAGAACACGTCAACTTGCTTCCCGCTGAGTGGGCTGGCGTCGGCTTGATGGCCACGTTGCTTTCGCCGTTGTGCTGGAAACAGCACTTGGTGATGTGCCTTCCCGCCTTGTTCCTGACGATCCGCGAGCAATTGGCGACGGGACATCAAGTTCGTTGGCGAACATGGGCCGTCGGTGCGTTTGCCGCACTTGTGATACTCTCCAGTCGTGGTGCGATTCCCTACGACTGGGCCATTCTGGCGCTGACGTATAAGACGTTCACAATCGCCGCCTTGATCGCGTTGGCGTTATTAGTCACGTTGCCAGCACGCGCACGAGAATCCGTTGCCGTTCCGACGCGGGAAGACGAGGTTGCTGCGGAGTTCACTAACCCGAAGCGTGAGCGAGGGCGAACGCTCCAAAACGCGTCGAGTTCATAACCGTGTGGAGCGTCCGCCCTTGCTGACGCTGCGAAGCTGTGATTTTATGTGGGATAGGCTTCCAGCCTGTCGTAATTTTTCGTCGAATTCGACAGGCTGGAAGCCTATCCCACGCAAAAACTCACAGCCTCTGCGGGTTAGTTCTGACGGATCGCTCGCAGGACATCGTCGTGGAGTTTTCCGTTGGTCACCACAACTCCGCGATTGGCGGAAAGTTCTCGACCGTGAGTGAACTCGAGCGGCTTGCCGTCGATATCTGTCACTCGCCCGCCTGCTTCTTCGACGACGAGCACTCCGCCCGCGTGATCCCAAATTTTCTCGCGATAGTCGGCTCGCGTGGGCAAGCGGAGGTAGAGGTCTCCTTCGCCGCGTGCGACAACGGCGTATTTCGCTTGGCTATCGAGACGCACGGGGTCTTGCTTGATTCCCAGCGAGGCAGAGATCATCGCCGACCGATCATGAGCGCTGTGTCCCGATTCCACCGACTCGCACAATCGCACGTCGGACCAGTTTGAAGTTGAAGTGACTCGCACCGGGCTAGTTGATGCGGTGCTGTTGCCGTCGCATGGTTGCACGAACGCCCCGTGACCGCGCACGGCGGTGAAGATCGATCCGCCATCGGCTGCTCCACCCGCCACCAACGGCAGGTTCGGACAGCCAAGGATGGCGACGGTGATCTGGCCGTCGATGATCAACGCCAACGAGACCGCGTATTGCTCGCCTCGGAGGAATCCCTTGGTCCCATCAATCGGATCGAGCGTCCAAAACCGTGGTCCGAATGAATTTGCTCCGCCGCGATCAATCCAGCGACAGATTTCATCGGCTGAGGCGTTCAATCCGATGTGGCTGAGTTCCGTTTGCACGCGGTCGAGGAACGCTTTGTTTTCCGGCAGACGCAATTCGGCCGAGTCTTCTTCGCCGATGACCGGATCATTCGGAAACGCCTCGCCGAGGGCTTGGCAGATGACCGCTTGACTGGCGAAGTCGGCGATCGTGACGGGGCTCTTATCTTGTTTTGCCATCGCGGAGGGGATCGCGCGCTGCACGGTTTGGCAAACTTGAGCGGCACGCTTGACGGCGGCAATCGCGACGGAGAGTTCGTGGTCGTAGGTCATGGGTGTTACCGTTCAAGATTAAATGTGATGTTGTTGCACGGTCAGGGGTCCGCATTACTTGTAACCCGAAGCGTCAGCGAGGGTGTCGTCACGGTTCGCCCTCGCTGACGCTTCGGGTTACATCGCGGCATGCCGCTTTCCCGATAAGTAGCCCATGAATAATCCCGGCTAAGGACCGGTCGATCAATGACTGTCACATTGTCGCCTTTCGCTCCGCGAAAGGACGTTCTTTCGCGGAGCGAAAGACGACAATTAATAATCGAGCGGTCCTAAGCCGCTCGCGCGGGTCGCACTGTGTCAGCGGGTTCGAGCCGTTGCAAGAGATAAGCGGCGGTGCGATTTGTCGCTCCGGTTTTGGCATAGTCGGCTCGGAGTTGTTCGACATCTTGCGTTGCGGCATCGAGCCGATCTTGAACGCTCAACCAACCGTGCAGCACCTCGGTGATCCGCGTGACGTACTTCGCCGTCGAGCCGACAACAACGAACTCCGGAAAGACTGCGCGATTCACGAACAAATTCGGGAGCGTGATAAATCGGCACTTCACCATCGACTTGCCGACGAGGTATGTGAACCAATCGGTCGTGTATTGCACGACTGCCGGTTTGCCGCGAGCCAGCACTTCGAGACTGACAGAACCAGAGACCATCAAGCAGCAGAGCGATGCCTGAATGACTTCCGGCGTCTTGCCGACAAACAGATGCACCGGCAACCGGCTGGCGTGAGCCATCAGATACGAGCTGCAGAAGCGACGATGTTCTTCGCGGTAGCAGGCGACTAAGAATCGGACATTAGGATGCCGCTCATGAAGTCGCTGCATGACTTCAACCGTGATGGGAAAGTTGTCGTGTACTTCCTGGTGGCGCGAGCCGGGCAGGATCGCCACGTTGCGGAATTTCTGCGATTTCCAGCATTCCAGGAAATGCTGATCGGTGCGATGTTCGGCGACCTCGTCAAAGAACGGATGGCCGACGTACTCAACCTTGACACCTCGATCAGCGTACCACTGCTGCTCGAACGGCAGTCCGACGATGACCTCGTCGGCATAGCGGCGAATCTTTTTGATCCGCCAGTCAGCCCACGCCCAGATTTGGGGCGGCAGATAAAAGATGACTCGAATCCCTTCTTGCTTCGCGTACTTGGCGATCCACCAGTTGAAGCTGGCGAAGTCGATCAGTACGACTGCGTCGGGACGATTCTCGCGAAAGTATTTCTTCGCTTGCTGAGCGACCTTATAGAATTTCCACAGCAACGGGATGACCGCGAAGATTCCCATCACGGCCATGTCCGTCAGCCGAAAATTGAGCTGACAGCCCGCAGCTTCCATCGCTGGGCCACCGAACCCAACGCAGCGAGTTTTGGGATGACGTGCTTGCAACTCGCGGATGAGATGCGCCGCGTGTTGATCACCGCTGGGTTCACCGACTGAAAAGAATAAATTCATCGCGAGTCCCTCCGCGCAAGCACCTCATCCATGAGGCTGTTTTTTGCGAGGCGGGACAGTATGTCGCACCTGGAAGAGGGTCAAGGCGTTGTCGCGATCGGTGAAAAAAGTAACCCGAAGTGGTTGTGAGTTTTTGCGTGGGATAGGCTTCCAGCCTGTCGAAATTCGCCGAAAAACACGACAGGCTGGAAGCCTATCCCACATAAAACCACAGCCTCTCCACGAAAGGACGTTCTTTCGTGGAGAGAAAGCCGACATTACGGCTGCCGAGTGGTGTCGCTTTCGATTGTGAGGTCCAGCTTGGCCGGGAGCGGTTGTCCGTTGACCGTGAATTCCAGATCTCCCTGAATGCGGACTTTTCCTTTGTTGGATTGCCATTGTCCCGCCGCGCGATCGAACAACATCGTGCTCGACGATTCGGTCGGTTTCAGATCGCTCTTGGCGACTCGCAAGGGCAACTTGGAATCGTCCGCAATCGAGAAACTCACGCTGGTGGTTTTGGATTCGATCTTGTCATAAGTCTTGCCACCATCCTTCGCCTCGCCGAGGTATTTGAATTCGATGGTCATGCTCATGACCTGACCGCTGCCCAGGCCGAGTTCAATATTTCGGGTCCATGTGTCACCGACTTTGAGGGGTTCCGTCGGCAGACGTTCGAGTTCTTGATTAGCACTTTTTTTGGCCTTTTCCGCATCGAAGTCACCGCGAGCATCTTCCGGAACATTCTCCGCCGCTTTGTCGAGTCCTTCGATGGCGACCACTTTCCCGGATTGATCGTGAACGAAAACAATTTTCGCTTGTGACAACGCTCGCATCACATCAACAAACGGTTGCAATGCCGGGTTGTCAGCTTTCTTATTCGGATCATCAGAATCGAAGGACAGCGTCAGCCCGCCAGGGATTTTGGCCGTAACGGACATCTTGTCGGTTTGCTGGCTCACACGAATTTTTCCGTCGGCGTCACGCTTGCCGACTTGCGAAGTGGCGATGACAAACCGATCCGACTCCGTTTCCAAATTCATCCCGGCCAACGACAACGTCTGCTTGATTTTCATGTTCGTGTGATTGACCGTCTTGGTCCCCTCCACAAACTTGTGCTCCAGTTTGACCTGAGCCTGAACCGGCATCGTCCAACCGGCGGCGAACAACGACAGCGAAAGAATGCCTGCGTAACGAACGGATCGCCCCATGTGCTTCAGCATGAACTGAGTCCTTAAAAGTGGTCGAAGTAACGAGCTGGCCCTGATTCGAGAATGAACGGAAAATCTTGAACGACGATCGCTTAAACTGGGTCGTCAACTCACTGCGACTCACGCCGGTCGGTTCTTCTCGTCAACATGCACGACACGCGGTTTCAGTTTCCGTGCTTCGCTCTCTTTGAAGTTGGCGTACGAGCAAATGA
>JANNDA010000857.1:0-2568 GCA_031387195.1 Planctomyces sp.
CGACGGCGTGGCGTTCATCGACCCCAAGCGGTCGATGGTGGACATCATCCAGGCGGTCGGCCGAGTGATCCGCAAAGCCGCCGGCAAGTCCGCCGAAGGCGGAACACGATCGTGATTCCGGTCTTCATCGACGAGTCCGAAGACGCCGACCACGTCCTCTCGCAATCGGCCTTCGAGCCAGTCTGGCAAGTGCTCAAAGCCCTGCGAGCACACGACCGCCGACTGGCCGACGAACTCGACCAACTGCGACTGTCGTTGGGGAGAAGGTCGAAATCCGGTGGCTGAATCAGTGGATCACCGAGCGGTTGCAACAGTCTGCCGAGAGTTCAGACATCAATAAAAACAGCCCATTTCACTTTCTTCATAGTCATGCTTCAACTCGGTGATCCTCACAATTCCAGATCGTACAAACTGAACGTCGTCCGATTGAAAGAGGACAATGTTTTTCCCGGGTCCGATGGAACTCCGAAATACAATGCCGTCGAATTGCTCGCGGCGAAAGAATTCCGAGAGGATTTGAGTTGGGACATAATCAGCTAAGTCGTCACTCGGTGTGATGGGTTCCGAAAACGCTTCGTCGATGTCATGCCAAACGAATTTCTCTTTTGTTTGTGAATCTGGCTCGCTCTTCCAATGCTTCAAGTCTGCTAAAACATTTCGAGTGCCCATGTGATTGTCTGAGCAATTCACCATTCGGAGATCCCGATTGGCAGTGAAGAGACCGTAAGAGACGTAGGATCCGATCCACGGTCGCGTTTCGGCGATTGCCGTTTTGGGGTCTCGTGCAGAATAGAAAACTGAAACCCCCTTGGGATTCGCGCGACCTTCCTTCGCACGGTCGGTCATCGGTCGCAGACGCTTTTCCTCAAACGGAACAATTGACTGATACTCCGCGACTACCTCACCCGTCTCGTCTCTCTCATACTCATTCCGGATTTCGTAGCCCAGTTGAGCTCGAAATAGTGTCTCTCCGTTTTTGACCGTGGTTTCACGGGAATGGCTCGTTCTGGCGACCGCTTCCAGAAAGCTCGAACACTCTGGTTCGCGAAGGTATAGCGGCTTGGCCGCTACCGCCTGCGCGAATTTGTGAAAGCTTCTCCACGACTCGAATTCGCACATGATAAAAGGATCTCCTTGAGCAGCCCGACCGATCATAATTCGACTGTCATCACATCGAATGACCGCAATCTGCCGGAGCACGCGCGATATCCCCTTCAACTGCGTCTGCCTAGGCGAAGGAGTCGATATTCCGGTGGTCGACGACGCGGGGTTCATTGACACCAAGCGGTCGATGGTGGACTTCAATCAGCTCGCCGTCCTTCCCCCTCGCGTTCATCGAATGTGACGGTGTAGTACACCGGGTCGCCATGAAGGAAAGAGACAAAATTTTCTTCGATTCGCGTCTCATCTGAACCGATACGATCGACAAACCACTGTATCCTGACGACGTCGGTGATAAATCCATAACGGTTGAGAAAACGAATCACCACATGGGGTTTGATCGACTCTTTTGTTCGATTGACTAGGTGGGCTTTGATGGTATGGCCTGTGACCTCGAAACGGTCGAGGTATTGCTTGCCTACGTTACTCCCTGGTCGGTATTTCTGTAGCGTTCCGAAGACCTCCTGCAACTTCTCCTGATCCCGCAGTGCGAGGTCATTTATCTTTTCTGATTCACGTCTTGCTTCAGCCAACTTGTCTTCTGCCTCCTGCGTGAGCCGCGCGATATTGCTTTTTATTTGGACCAGCTCACTTGCCAACGAGCTTGCGTGTATCGTCGAAACGATGGACCAAAACAGGAATACAAAACATACAACGGCAAGCCAGATCACCGTCTTTGATAGAGCTGGCCTGTGTGACGGACGTTGCTCATCCACCTCGCCTCTCGGAGGTTGTAACCTCCGTTGCGAATCAGGCGGCTCATGAACTTCGGTTGCGCGATCGGGGACATCGACCATCCTGCCACACTTAGGACAGGTAGTCTGGCGGCCGGCCATTTTTTCCGGCGCACGCAGCTTGCTCGAACAGGACGGGCACATCACGGGGATCGGCATGGAGTGTCCTCTACAAAATCGTCCCCTGGTGAACCTCTAGGGGATCAACTGCGACTGCAAACTCATTTCGTTTTCATCATCACAGCCGCATGTGCTTGCGATTCGCACGGCACTTCCTTTGTATCGTTACTGGGAAACAATTCAAAACCATTCCTTTCACCAGGCGCGCACTCAGGCGGGTAGTCCTGGCGTCCTCCGGCGACTTTGGGTTCTTGTCCTTGGTCGCAGAGCGACCGCCGAAGGTCGCCGTGGGGTCGGCCATCCCGCCAAACCATCTCGTCGCGGAGCGACGATGGAACAATCGCCACGCCATCGGCCGCCCAAGGGATGTGTGTCGTGGTCTCCACACATCTCCGTGAAGGAGGGTTGAAACACACGGTGGCAGGTACGCGGGTGGCTCGTCGTTGGCAAAATTGCTTGCCACGCATCGCGGTTCCATTGAGCGCGTCTCGTAACAGTGCATGCGGGGTCGGGTGTGGTCCGTTCTTGATGTTGCCATTCGTCAGCGCGGGAA
>JANNDA010000094.1:0-1724 GCA_031387195.1 Planctomyces sp.
AGTGGGGTCTCCGTCGCTGATCATGATCAAAACCTTCGCCCGCCTCTGCGAGCGGAACGCGGCTTTCGCGGCGTGCCACAGGGCACCGGCATCATTGTTCCCACCGGTGCTACGCAGGCCATGCACTCCGCAGCGGACAGCATCACCGGCTTCAAAGATCGTGTCGTGCGTGAAACCGAAGTGCCGCAGGTCGATGCCGCTCAATCCTCGTGTGGCTTCACTCACCAGCGTGGCAAACAACTTCGCGTGTTCCAGCCGCTCGCCTTCCATCGAGCCGGAGCAATCGACCAGAACCGACAAGAAGAGATCGTTGGCTCGTTTCAATTTGCGGGACATCATCACTCGTGGATCGTTCCGTAACACCAGCGCAGCCGCTCGACTGGAATCGAACCTCGCTCCGGAAATGCGAAACCGGTCGGAGCGATAATCTCGGCCGAGATCCTTCAGGTATTCGCGCAGGCGTCGCGCCTGTTCCGCCACGCGGTTCGCATAGGCCGCGTGGGCGGCGGGATCATGGAACACGGTGATAACGTTGGTCAGAGGAGTAAACGTCTCATCCGTCGAACGATTGATTCCGCCGGGCTGCTGCTGGAGACCATCGTCATCATCTTTACGGATCGGTTGCCGGGGCTTGGGCTTCTCGCCCGCGGCCAGTGCCTCGGCTACCGCTGCCTGCAAAGCCTCATCGTGCAGCCCCTCGGCCCTGGCTCGAAGTTGAGACTCCAGCGGCGGAAACGCGGATGAGTTTTCAAAGGCGTCGAGCAGATCGGACTCCTCCCGGAAGATTTCACGCAGCTTCTGTGCGAGAAAAAATTGCTCGTCGGCCGTCGAGTTTCGGAACGACTTCCCGAACAGTGCCAGCCCCTCGGCCACTTTCGGATCATCGTGACGGTTACCAAGCCCCATTCGCAGGCCGCGAAAGAACCGAGGGAAGCTGGCCCCCGCGCGTTCGAGTTCCATCAGGACTTCGCCCGAACTCAACACCACATGCCCCGCTTGGCGAGCGGGTTTCAAACGGCAGCGCGTCAGCACATGAAACGCGCGGTGGCCGAGCCTCGCCAAGAGCATTTCAACAGGCAGTTCTCGCTCCAAATGTTGAAACGCATACGCCCCCAACTTCTTCAGCCGGTCGCCGTACTCGCGATTGTTGCCGCGCAGATTCCGTTCGAGGTGTTCGTCATTGACGATGTTGAGCAACGAAAACAGATTCGAGTCCTGGGCGACCTGCCGGGTCAGCGAGTGTTCCGAGGTGTCGTGGTAAAGGTGGTGTCCCAATTCGTGCAGGATCAACCCCTCGACGATATCTTTGCCATTGCGGTGGCCTGCCAGCAAGGGGATCGCGGACACATAAATCACCGGCTGCTCAAGGTCCGTGTAGCCCAAGTCACCGGTCCCCAACATGCGAATGCGGAACTCGCGGTTGAGCAGCAGTCGCGACTTACGGATGCCCCACACAAAGGACTGGACGACCCGCGCGAACTTCGGACTCACAAAGCCGATCTGTTGCAATTGATTCGCCGCGTTTTCGCGTGTCTCCGTATCTGTTGCTTCCAGAATCACGCGGCGCAGGGCGTCGATATTCGAGGTCCGCACGTTGCAATTCTCGACCAAGTTTAGGAGTTTGAAGTCTTCAAACGTCTTGCTGCCGACGGTCAACGTAGCGGTGACCAGCTCATCGAGCCCTTCCGCATCCCTCCGCGAGAATAATCGGCTGGCCAAACCCG
>JANNDA010000913.1:0-11790 GCA_031387195.1 Planctomyces sp.
GATGAACGCTTTGTTCCGCCATTTTTGAATTTTGCGGTGCCTGACCCCTGACTGTTCCACAGGTGAGCCGCCTGTACTACGTTTTGCGAGGCATCTCCTCTGGTTTCCATTACTTCTGATCTTCAACAACGGACAACGGACCAATGACCACGGACACTCCTCAAGAATTCGTCTTTCAGGCTGAGATCAAGCAACTGCTGCATTTGTTGTCGCACTCGCTGTACCAGAATCGCGAGATCGCGATTCGTGAATTGGTCTCGAACGCTTCGGATGCGCTCGACAAGTTTCGGCACCTCGCACTGATCAACAGCGAGATCAAGAACGACGAGCCGCTGGAGATTTCGCTAGAGCCGAACGAGACCGACCGCGTGTTGGTCATTCGGGACAACGGCATCGGGATGACTCGCGATGAGCTGATCAAGAATCTGGGGACGATCGCTCACAGCGGGTCGTTGGAATTCTTGAAGAAGAACGCGGCGCAGCCAGCGAAAGACGATGACAAACATTCGCTGTCACTGATCGGGCAATTCGGCGTCGGCTTTTATTCGTCGTTCATGCTGGCGGACAAAGTTGAAGTCCTCAGCCGCTCTTATTCGGAGGAAAGCGGCTGGCGTTGGGAATCGGACGGCAGCGGGCGGTTCACCGTTGAGGCGGCCGAGGGCCTGACTCGCGGCACGCAGATTCGATTGCATCTGAAGGCGGATCTCGACGAGTTCACGAAGCCTTGGCGTTTGAAAAACATCCTCAAGCAGTATTCCACGTTCGTGCCGCACCCGGTGAAGTTGGCCGACGAGTTGGTCAACGAGCAGAAGCCGATTTGGGTCGAGCCGAAAAGCAGCGTGACCGCCGAACAATACCAGGCGTTCTACGATCACCTGACGCACGGAGCGGGCGACGAGCCGCTGTGGTATTTGCATCTCACCAGCGATTCGCCGTTTCAATTCCACTCGATCCTGTATTGCCCGAACACGAACCTCGAACGCATGGGCTTCGGCCGCGTTGAGCACGGCTTGCAGTTGTGTGCCAAGCGAATTCTGGTGCAGCACAACTGCCGCGAGTTGCTGCCGGAGTATTTGCGGTTCATGTATGGCCTCGTGGACTCTGCCGACTTGCCGCTCAACGTCTCTCGCGAGGCGCTGCAAGACAACACCGTCTTCCGCAAGATCAAGAAGGTGTTGACCAAGAAAGTGCTCTCTCACTTGGAATCAGTCGCGGTCGATCAGCCGGAAGACTATCTGAAGTTTTACCGGCAGTTCGGTATTTCTCTGCGTGAAGGACTGCATTCGGATTTCGAGTATCGCGAAGAGATCGGCAAGCTGCTCCGCTTCGCCACGTCGGCTCAATCGCCGGAGAAAGCAGGCGATGTTGAGCCGTTGACCGGATTGAGTGACTACCTCAAGCGAGCGCCCGAAGGACAGAAACAGATTTACTTCTTGGCCGGTCCGGATCGGAAATCATTGGAGAAGAATCCGAACCTCGATCAATTCCGCCGGAAGAAACTGGAAGTGCTGTTTATCACTGATCCGATCGACGAATTCGTGCTGGCTCACCTGCGCATCTTCGATGGCAAGGACATCGTCGCGATCGATTCGGCGTCGGTCGAATTGCCTCCCACCAGTGAGGCCGAGAAAGCGGAAGAGGCCAAGACCGAAGAGACTCAAGCCGCTGCCGCCGAGTCCACTGGGTTCAAGCGCGTGCTGGAACTCTTCCGCGAAGAATTGGGAGACGACGTCAAAGAAGTCCGCGCTTCAAAGCGTCTGACCGACAGTGTCTGTTGCCTCGTGAACACAGAAGGTTCGATGAGTGCTCAGTTGCAAAAAGTGATGGCGATGAACGATCCCGGATTCAATTTGTCCAAGAAGGATTTTGAATTGAATCCGCAAGTGCCGCTGGTCACGCGGCTGAGTTCATTGGCCGACAACTCTGGTAACGCACCGTTCATCAAGCAGTGCGGGCGGCAATTATTTGCGAATGCGCTGTTGCTGGAGGGGCTGCCGCTTGATCCCAGCGAGCTGGTTAGCCGAGTGCAGGGCTTCATGCTCGATGCGGCTGACAGCCGCTCAATCCACAAACAAGAACTCGTTGCTGTTGAGCAACACTCGGCAGGCATTGGCTAAGCCGTGTTGGTGGGCGTATTCGGTGAGTACCGCTCGTTCGCGGTCGGTCGGTGAGCGGAGCAGTGCGACACGGAACGCAGCTTCCACTTGTTGATTCATATCGCCGCTTACCGACGATGCTCGCGTGGCGAGATGCTCGGACTGTCGAACGGTGAATTTGTTGTTGAGCATCGACAGAGCTTGCAGCGCGGTCAGTGAGGCATTGCGCACCGGCGTCAGTTGCGACGAGTCGGCGCAATCGAGCGAGTCCATCAGCGGATCGGGGAGCGTGCGGAAGATGAAGCGATATACGCTGCGGCGAAAATTCTCCGGGCGATCCGGATCGAAGTTCGCGTAATCGACGTTCGGTGTGACGTGAATGCCGGGCGTCTGAATGAACTGCTTCACCGACGGCCCGCCCATCGTGCGATCGAGCATTCCGGTCATCGAGACGACCGTGTCGCGAATCGATTCGGCATCGAGCCGCATTCGATTCATACGCCACAAAAAACGGTTGTCGCCGTCGATCGCGGCCCAGCGTGCGTCGTGAGCCGATGATTGGCGATACGTCGCGCTGGTGACGATGAGTCGGTGAAGATGTTTGAGAGACGATCGCTCATCTTCGCCGCGCAGCTCGCAGGCCAGCCAATCGAGCAACTCTGGATGCGTCGGCCGCGCCCCCATTTGACCGAGGTCGTTGGGCGTGTCACTCAGGCCGCGGCCGAAGTGATGATGCCAAATTCGGTTCGCGATGCTGCGCCAGGTGAGCACGTTCTGTTGGTCACTGAGCCAGCGAGCGAGAGCCGCTCGGCGCGCGCCTTCGTCTTGCACATTCGGCAATTCAAAACGAGCAGGCAAACCGGGAACACACGCGAGCGAACCGGCGACCGCCTCCGCACCGGGCTGCTTGACGTTGCCTCGCTCCAGCAGATGAATCGGACGCGGCGCGCGTTTCGGAGATGGCACGAGCGGATCGAGTTTCGTCTCGTTGGCCGCCGCATAGACCATTTGCAACGCGGGCAGCGCGAGTAATTCACGTTCGACGTGTTTCACTCGCACGAACCGCGCGAGTTCCGCACGCTGCAAGTCACTCCGTTCGGCAGCGGCTTTGGCCAAAATGGCGATGATCTCTGACGGCAGCAGTTCCGTTTCGAGTGACAGTGACTCCGTCGCCGTCGTGACGGAAATCCTCGGCCGGCCGATCAAGTGCCCGCCGCCGTGAAGCTGTTCGAGCATGACTGTCAGGACGGCACCGCCCTCAAAAGTGATGGGCTGAGCGAACTCGATGACCGCACGATGATCTTCGCCGACTTTCGGATAGATGCCCCACGCGGTTCCCGGATTACCGTCCAGCGCGTGCGCGATCGTCCAGCCGTCTTGGTTGAAGTCCGCTCGCGGGTTCTTCAACTCCAGGCGAGCGGGGGGTGTCAGCCCAATGGCACTGACTTTAGTAGCGGAACGGCGCGAGCCGTCCGGTTCCTCGCGTGATTCCACGACAATTTCACTCCACTGGGACCGGGCAGCTTGCGCTGCACCGCTAAAGTCAGTGCCATTGGGCTGACGCCCCCCGTTCGCCTGGGCGAAGACTTTGATTTCACTGAGATGCAGGTTGCCGTTGTCCTGCCGACCGGGGCCGCGATGCGACAGCGAGTCGTGAGTCAGCAGTTCCAACCGGAAGGCTGTGATCCCGCGCAACGGCGTGTGAAAGACGAGCGTGTACGTGTCTTTTTCCGGTCGCTTGTCGCTCGCGAGAACCGAACCATCCGGCTGCTTGGTCAACGTCGAGCCATCGGACGATGTTACCTCGACTGGTTCCAGCACTTGCCAGAGCGACGGAGTCGAGATTTGTTTCGCCTCCCACGCAGCGGCCAGTTGCTGCATCTCTGGCGTCAACAACTGTTGCGTCAACAACAGTGGGTCGGCCTGCCCTTTGAATCCGTGCAACTGAGCCAGTTCGGTTTGCAGAGCTTTGCGGCGGCGAGCGGTTTGCAAATCCGGTTCATACGGTCGATCCGTCTTATCGACTCCGGCGAACACCGCTTGCAGCGCGTAATAGTCCGCCTGCTTGATCGGGTCGAAGAAGTGATCGTGGCAGCGAGCACAATGAACGGTCGCGCTGACGAACGAACTCATCACGGTCGTGACCATGTCGTCGCGGTCGAGATACTGCGCGATCTTCCGATCGTCGGTGTCGTTCTGAATGCTTTGCAGCGAACTTTCATCCCACGGGCCTGTGGCCAGGAATCCCGTCGCCACCGTCGCTTGCGGGTCATCTGGGAAGAGCACATCACCGGCGACTTGCTCCTGAATGAAGCGGGCATACGGGGTGTCGTCGTTGAACGACCGAATCAAGTAATCGCGATACGGCCACGCGTTTTGCCGAGGCCGATCCTGATCGTGCCCGTGAGTCTCCGCGTAGTGTGCGACGTCCATCCAATGCCGCGCCCACCGCTCGCCGTATTGCGGACTGGTCAACAGCCGATCGACCAGACGTTCGTAAGCGTCTTCACGCGGATCGGCGACAAACTCTTCGACGACGTCTGTGGTTGGAGGCAATCCGACGAGGTCGAAGTAAACCCGCCGCATGAGCGTTCGACGATCGGCACTTGGCGACGGTTCGAGTCCCTTTTCGATGAGCTTGCTGAGCACGAAACGATCGATCGCATTGACCGGCTCAAATGCCGCGAATGACTTTTCGAGATGCGGAATCGGCGGGCGAACGAGCGGCCTCAGCGACCAGAAGGTTTCATCAGTCGATTCTGTATTTGTCGATGTGGCGACGTCCGGCTTTGAGTCCGACTTCGTTTCCACGTCGGACGCCCATCCGATCGCGACGCTCGCCGAAAGACAGCAAAGGCAGAGCAACCACTGGCGGCGGCGATCGCAGTCGAGTGATTTCGCAGGCGGGTGGGAGACAGGCATCTTCGTCCTCCCCAAGAGGTTGTCTGTGGGCGGCATGAGGGAGCCGAACGGTCAGAAACTCCTGATCCAATCGACCAAAGCCGTGCGGCAGGGGCGGGAGTATAGCCACGAGCCGAGGCGAGCAACCATCACGAACCGGTCGCGATCGGCATTTCCATCGAGGTACGGAATCGACCGAGTGATTCCATTTTTGAGCGAACTCGATCATCCTTGCGATCAACGCTCAGTCAGCCAGTTGCAGGAGATTGTCCGATGCACATTGTCCAAATCTGTTCGGAGGCTGTTCCCTTCGCGAAGACCGGCGGCTTGGCCGATGTGACCGGCGCACTGAGCAAAGCGCTGGTTGAGTTGGGGCACGAGGTGACGCTCATCCTGCCGAACTATTCTCGCTTTCTGGCCAAGAGCGGAACGGAGTCGGTATCGATCAGTGAGGCGTTCGAGATTCCGCTGGGTGATCGACGAGTTCTGATCTCGCTTCGTCGGACGCGAATGCCGGGCTCGAACGTGGGCGTCGTGCTGATCGATCAGCCGGAGCTCTTCGATCGCGACGGGATCTATCAAGAACCGCAATCGAAAGCGGATTATGCTGACAACGCGGTTCGCTTCACGGCGTTTCCGCGAGCGGCACTCGAAGCGGTCGCGCGGCTCGATCTGAAGCCCGACATCATTCAGGCTCACGACTGGCAGACGGGACTCGTTCCTGCTTTGCTCGAAGCTCAGTTTCGTCAGTGGGTGCCGGCGTTGCAGCACACGGCGACGATCATGACTCTGCACAACATGGCCTTTCAGGGAGCTTACCCGGCCGAAACGATGCCGCTCACTGGCTTGGGTCTCGAGTATTTCAATTGGAAACAAATGGAATGCTGGGGACAGCTCAATCTGTTGAAGGCCGGAATCGTCTTTGCGGATCTCGTCAACACCGTCAGCCCGACATACGCGCGAGAGATTCAAACGCCTGAATTCGGTCACGGCCTCGACGGCGTGCTGTGCGATCGCGCGGCGGACTTGACCGGCATCCTCAACGGGATCGACCCGCACGAATGGAATCCGTCCGTCGATCCGCATCTTCCAGCGAATTACGACATCGACTCATTGGACACCGGCAAAGCCGAATGCAAACGCGCGTTGCAGCAAATGGTTGAATTGCCTCAACGAGCCGACGTGCCGCTGTTCGGGCTCGTCTCACGCATGTCCTGGCAGAAGGGCTTCGATTTGATCGGAGCGTGCGCCGACCGGCTGCTGGAGCGCGACGTGCAAGTGGTCATCTTGGGGAACGGACAGCCGGAGTACGAAGTTCTCTGTCGTGAGATGGCCGCGAAACATCCGCAGAAAGTTCGAGCGGTCATCGGCTATGACGAGGAACTCGCGCACTGGGTCGAAGCGGGGGCGGACATCTTCCTGATGCCCAGTAAGTTCGAACCTTGCGGGCTCAATCAGATGTATTCGATCGCTTACGGCACGCTCCCCATCGTGCGAGCCACTGGCGGCTTGGCCGATTCCGTCATCGGAGCCACTCCCGAAACTCTCGTGGACGGAACCGCGACCGGGTTCAGCTTCCGCGATCACGAACCTGAGCAGTTTTGGCAGCAGCTCGATTGGTCATTAAAACTTTTCGCGGACAAGCCAGTTTGGCGTCGTCTGCAACAAGCGGGAATGTCGCGAGATTGGACCTGGACTCGCAGTGCTCGCGAATACGTGAACCTTTACGAACGGGCGCTGGCTCGGCGTGCCAATCGTTGAGCCGTCTCCACTCGACCCCACCGAGCTTGCCTCGGTGGATTCGGGCCTCTGCACTACGTCGATTAAGATTTCGACCCAAAGATTCGTAGTGCAAAAGCCTGGAACCACTGAGGCAAGCTCAGTGGGGTCGTGGTGACATCGCTCGCTTGCTTGTTCAGGCTGAATGGGCCATGCGATGACCGCTCAATTCCTGTCACCGCTTCCAGTCGATCTGCTCGAACAAGCGCAGCAACTTCTCGCCACGGTTTTGATTGAGCTGCTTCACGAAGGCGATCCGGCCGCGCAGGTGAGCGGCGTAATCTTCATGAGCATCACGGTTCTGGGTCGATGGACCGAGCTTCACGCAGTTGGTGAGAATCGCCTTCAAGCGATCGAACTCATCACGGCGGATGTTGGTCTTCTGGTTGACGACGACACCGGTGACAAGTTGCCGCCGACCACGGCGGATCACTTTCCGCTTGCGGTGATTCAGCGAGAACCGCTCTGACCGCACGATCTGTTCGGTCAGCGGGATGACGCAGCGCAAGGCGTAACGAAAGTCATCGTTGCCGGAGAGCGTGAGGTCATCCGCATACCGCGTGTAGTTGCCGCCGAACTTTTTGAGCAGCCCCGACAGACGCACGTCCAACCCAAACGCTGACAAGTTCGCGAGCGCCGGCGAGGTCGGCGCTCCCTGCGGCAAATGCCGACGAACGTAAAGCGATTTCGTTCCCTCGTCTCCATCAGGCACGCTCAACGACCACGGCACCGCCGAGGTCGTTAGTCGCGCCAACCAGATCGCCGCTTCACGGCAGTAACCGATCGAGCGGAAGATCGCGACGACTCGGCTGTACGTCACGTTGGCATAGAAGTTTTGCAAATCGAACTTGAGGACCACCGCTTGCCCGACGTGCGGCCGAGCGTTCGAGACGATCGACCGTCCACGCACGAAACCATGCGCCGCAATATGCGTCGGAATGCGTTCGAGAATCTCCGTCAGGATCTTCCGCTGCACCGCTTTGAGCGTCTGCTTCGGAGCCTCAATCAACCGCCATTGTGTCTGCACCGGCAGACTGTTGGGCGCACCGGATTCCAAGCTCGCTGATCGTTTCTTGACCCAGCGATAAACATAGTGCGACCGCTGCTCATCCGCAGGACGACGATCCGAAGTGCCGCGATGGATGAGCCACGCGAGTTCGCCGATACGAAGCCCCAGCCAGTTCGCCAACTCTTGCGGTGTGTGAAACGAAGGCAGGCCGAATTGCTGCAAGCGAAACTCGTCACCATCGTGAGTCAGGTCGAGAAACTGACGATGGTCGCTCGCAAACGTCGCGAATAAATAGGGCGCGTCGGCGATCGTTCGATCCGCAGTCCGCTGCGGTGCAGCATCGGATTCGATGGGCCGCTGCTTCCCTCGGAGTCGCACGGGTTCACGTTTTCGGCGCGGCGCGGATTCCGTTTGTGACACAGCGGCAGACGTCGGAGTCCGTTCAGACCGCGCATCGCGACCGCCGCCAAACAACCATCCGATGAAGTCGAAGAGAAATTTCATCCGTGCTCAAAGCAATCCTGCGGCGCAATTCGACAAGCTGGTCGGCGGGTTGCTCAACGGGTCGAGTAGCGTAGCCGTGGACGCGTTCTGGAACGAACGGGACACGGCTTCTGCGACGAAATCGAAACAAGCAAACGACTGCGGGGTAACCCCGCAGAGTTGTTGAACTGACGTCTTAGACAATTCAACAACAAGGCTTGGGCAACCCACCGACCACGCGGCGGACTGTAGCGGCACCGGCACAGCGCTAGTAGTGAATCGAATGATGCTTCATCCGCCGAAAGCGTGTCGCTTTCCAGAGGGTTTGCGAGGGACGTGAATTGCGAACGTGCGCTGTGGGACTAACATGCCTGGCATGTCTGCTGACGTTGCCGTGCCCATTGCCATTGATGTCCGAAATCTGACGAAGGTCTATCGCGTGTTTCAAAAACGCGAGGGCTTGTGGGCGTCGATGACCAGTCTCATTCGCCGCGAGTACAAAACCGTCACGGCCGTTGGTGGCGTCAGCTTCACGATTCGCCAAGGGGAGATGGTGGCGTTCCTCGGCCCAAATGGAGCGGGGAAGACAACGACGCTCAAACTGCTCAGCGGGCTGATCTATCCGACATCGGGTGAGGCGACCTCGCTGGGCTACACGCCGTGGAAGCGGGAGCTCCCTTATCGCCGACGCTTTTCGCTAGTGATGGGACAGAAAAACCAACTCTGGTGGGATCTGCCGGCGCAGGAATCATTCCGCTTGCATCAGGCGATCTATCGCATCGAGCCGGATGCCTTTCAGCGCCGGCTGGATGAGCTGACCGATCTGCTGGAGGTCCGCAAGCTCGTTGGCCAGCCGGTGCGTGAGTTATCGCTCGGCGAGCGGATGCGGATGGAGTTGATCGCTGCGTTGCTGCACAGTCCGGATTTGCTGTTGCTCGACGAGCCGACGATTGGGTTGGACGTCGTCTCGCAGCGGAAGGTGCAAGAGTTTCTCAAGCACTATCAACGCGAACGGCAGATCACCGTGCTGCTGACCAGCCATTACATGAAGGATGTCGAAGCGCTCTGCGACCGGGCAATCATCATCAACCAAGGATTGATCCGGCACGACGGGCCGCTGGCGACGATCGTGGATCAGTTCAGTCACCACAAAGTGATCGAACTGCAATTCGCGGGTGAGCTGCCTGCGACGACTGAGCTGGAACGATTTGGGACGGTCTTCGACATCAAGTCGCCGCGATTGAAGCTGCGAGTTCCCCGCGCCGAAATCCCGCACACACTGTCCGCGTTGCTCAGCCGCTACGAGATCGAAGACGTCAGCGTGCAAGATCGCCCACTGGAGGAAGTCATCGCGGAAGTCTTTCAACAAGACTCGCGGTGACGTGACGAGCGTTTCATCTCGAACGGCTGACGCTGGCACAAACCCCACTGAGCTTGCCTCAGTGGTTTCAGGGCTTTTGCACTACGCGGAACTGCTTATCGAGTGAGTTGCTCGTAGTGCAAAAGCCTTATTCCATCGAGGCAAGCTCGGTGGGGTTATTCCCCGACGTGGGTCAGCTTTGCAGAATCGCGTCCACGGCGGCTGGCAGGACGTAGTTCTCGTTGACTTCACCGGCGTCCGCATCGGTCAGTGAATCGGTACCGAGTCCACCGGCGAGCGTATCGGCATTCGATCCACCGTTGACGACATCGTCGCCGTCACCACCGAGCACGATGTCGTTGCCTTCGTTGCCGAAGAGGTAGTCGTTGCCGTCTTCGCCACAGATAGTGTCGTCGCCGAGGTTGCCGGTGACGATGTCATCACCATCGCCGCCACCGATGATGTCATTGTCGTCACCGCCGGTGATTGAATCGTTGCCATCGTTGCCCAGCAGCGTGTCCGCGCCACCCTCGCCAACCAACGTGTCATGACCGTCGCCGCCGCGAATGCTGTCGTTGCCCGCTTGACCGTTGATTTGATCGTCGCCTGCTCCGCCATCGGTCGTGTCGTCACCGGCTCCACCTGAGATGGAATCAGCACCCAGCCCGCCGGAGATCGAATCATTTCCATTCGCACCGTTCATCAGATCGTCGCCGGTGTCTCCCGACATCGTGTCGTTGCCGTCATTGCCGGTGACCGTGTCGTTGCCCGCTTCACCTTGCAAGCTGTCGTCTCCGGAGCCGCCGAAGATGGCATCATTTCCGTCACTCCCCTGAGCCGTATCGTTTCCAGATCCACCGTTGAGCACATCATTGCCCAGGCCACCGACGAGGCTGTCAGTACCGCCTCCTCCGTGGATCGAATCGTTGCCTGCGTCGCCGAGCAACACATCGTTGCCGCTCGTGCCGAGGATGGTGTCGTTGCCGTCACCGCCGTTGACGTTGAGCTTCGATGATCCCGCCGCGTTGTTGCTGGCAATGACTGAATCGTCACCCGCGCCGCCATTCACAACCAGCAGGTGTCCTGCCGTCTTATCAATCACGTCGATGGTGATGACGTCGTTATCCCCCAGCCCATTGATTTCAAAGATGGCCGCGCTGCTGATCACCGTGACCAGCGACGAGCCATTCGTCACCGTCAACTGATTGAAGGTGTTTTGGCTGACCGTCAACGTATCGACGGTTGCGGAGCCGTTGTACTGCATCCGATCTTGGCCGCTTGGTCCGCCATCGAAGACATCGACACCGCCCACCGAGTTGGTGATGAGCAGATCATCGCCAGTGCCACCGTTGACGGAGTCTTTGCCAACATGTCCCTCAAGCGTGTCGTCGTCCCCTTCGCCTGCCAGCAAATCGTTGCCAGCGCCGCCCAAGACGCTGTCGTTGCCGTCACCCGCGAAGATGGAATCGTCACCGGCATTTCCGCTGATCGTGTCGTTACCGACGCTGCCGGGGAACGGATCGTCGCCATAGAGGAGGTCTTCACCATCACCACCGGTAACGCTGTCGTTGCCGTCGCCACCTTCAACGGTGTCGTCCTGATTGCCGCCACTGACCGTATCGACGCCGTTATTTCCTTGGACCGAATCTTTGCCGACTCCGCCGTTGACGTTGTCGTTGCCGTTGCCGCCAATGCAGGTGTCGTTGTCCGAACCACCCACGATGGTGTCGTTGCCTGTGATCGCAAAGAACTCGTCGTCACCACGGAGCAGGTCATTGCCGGTTCCGCCGTTGATCAGATCATTACCGGCGAGTCCTTCGATGATGTCGTTGCCGCTGTCGCCATTCAGGGTGTCGTTACCAGCCCCACCTTGGACGAAGTCGAGGCCGCCGCCAGCATTCACGGCGTCGTTGCCGTTGCCGCCGAGGATCGAATCGTTCTGGCCGTCACCGTTGAGCAGGTCGTCGCCGTCACCGCCACGAATCGTGTCGTTGCCCTGACCAGAGAAGACTGTGTCGTTGCCGGCACCGCTGAATCCAGGCGTGTCACCGTCGATGAAGTCCGCTCCGTCGCCGCCGGTGATCGAATCACTTCCCGCACCACCGTCGATCGTGTCGAGGCCATTGCCGCCATCCACGGTGTCATTGCCCAGACCGCCGTCA
>JANNDA010000947.1:0-2217 GCA_031387195.1 Planctomyces sp.
CCACCCGCACATCCCCGCCCTAAAAAAGCACCGCCTGTAACCCTATCCCACGAAAAGTTCACAGCCTCGGAGAGTTCAGCGACGGGCTTCTTGAATAGTTTGTCAGTGAGGCAGTTAGTATCTTGCTCGCGGCGTGAAACAGGGCTGGTTCAAATCACATGAACGGAGGCATGACATGGGACGGATCGCTAAAAATCTGGTAAAGACATTTCAGCACGAGCTTGGTGCGGTCAAGCGGGCGGCGGGGGAATTCACGGACGGGTTACCGTTTGATTTGGCGACGTTGGAAGAGTTGGCGCAGGAATTGAGCGATCCGCAGCATGTCCTGTATGTCGCGGCTCAACAGTTCGCCTCGGCGTTTGCAGAGTCGGTCTCGGAGCAGCCGGAATTTGCGGGGTACTCGGCCATCGTGGGGAAAGCTGAGGACGAGTACCTGCCGGAAGGGCCGCCGATGAGTCCGTTGACTCGATCGTACTTCACGCTGTGGGCATTCTTTGATGTTCGATTCGGTGCGGATCGCGAGACCATCGGCAGTTGCATGGCAGACGTGTTGCGAGCGATGAACGCGCCGGACTTGATGCTCGGAACGCTGGAAAAACTCAGTGCCTCGCGGATGGGAATTTACGAGCATGTCGGTCTGGAAGGACCGCACGTGCGGTTGCGCGAGCTGCTCAGCGGCGATGAATTCGTGTGCCATTCAACGTCAGGCTATCAAGGCCAGCTCGGTGAGCTGTGGTATGTCCGAATCTGTCCGCCGGTCGCCGAGTCGTTCGACTATCACCTGGTGGTGACCACGCCGTATGTGCTCAGCGGTTCGTCGCGAGAGGATTGGACGGCGTTCCTCAATCGTTCGCTGCTGGATGCGACGGACAAGCAGCGGGGGATGCAGGACCTGCTGAAGTATGGCAGCGAGCGTGTGAATTGGTGCGAGTTCGTCTTTCAGGCATATCACCACGACGAACACGACGCGATTTTTCTGACTGGTCTGCCCGATGTGGCCGACAGTCTGCCGCATTCGCCACAACATGATTCACTCGACGAGCCGTCACGCTCGGCATCGCTCCCCGCAGTGGCGAACGATTCAGCGGCGAACAATCCATCCTCCGGAGTCCTCGTCGAGGAGTGGTTGCGCTGCAAGCTGTCTGATGCTCAGCGAAAAGTCATGGCCGAGTTGTGTCCCGATCTTGCGTCGCAACTGAAGCTCGATGAACCGAACCAACGCACGGTCGAATTGACTCGCCGAGACATGGACCGAGTGCTGGGACTGGCGCAAGCGGCGATGCCCAATGCCACGTATTTCCGGACACAATCGCTTTACAAGGTCGTGAGGATTCTGACACACGCCACACAGCAATCATCGTCGGAGCCACATGCCGCTCGACAATTGCGTGGGAAATGGGCCACTGAGCCAACCGCTGATAGCGCCCCCTCCGTCCGCTCTTCGAACAAGTCGAGCAGCACGAAGGGGACTCGGCAGGTCTATCAGTTTGTGGTCGAATTGAGTGGCTCTCAGCCGCCGATTTGGCGGCGCTTCCAAGTGGCGGACTGCACGCTGGAAGAGTTGCACTTCGCCATTCAAGGGGCGATGGGTTGGGACGTCAGCCATTTGTATGAGTTCGAGGTTCGCGGCGTGCGTTACTCGTCCAGGCCACCAGTCGATCTCGGTTGGGGCGATGATCTCGGCGAAGATGCTGCAGCCGTGCGGTTCAGTGAACTGATTCCGTCGAACCAGCGTTTGCAGTTGCGGTATCTCTACGACTTCGGTGATTCGTGGGAGCACGTCGTGAAGTTGGAGAAGAGACTGGATGCAACGCCGGGCACGAAATATCCGCTGTGCATTGACGGTGCCCGCGCTTGTCCGCCCGAAGATTGCGGCGGCATCTACGGCTACTTCGATCTTGTCGAGGCACTCTCAGATCCGCAGCACGAGCGACATGATGAGCTGTCGGAATGGATCGGCCCTTATGATTCCGAGGCATTTGATGTTGTCACCGCAACCAAACTGATGCGCAAGTTTGCTCGCTTTTGATCAAGCATTCCTGAGGAGCTGCTGTTTGGGACAAACTCACTCCCGACCAACGCGAGCAGTTTGAGAAACTGACCGGGCTCATACCGCCACGGAAGTAGCTGTAAGTGTCGGTTTCGCCGACGATCGCCGCATCGGAATCTGAGTCGCTCCGCGACTCAGCAACGTAGCCGAGTCGCTCCGCGACTCGG
>JANNDA010000975.1:0-8826 GCA_031387195.1 Planctomyces sp.
CCCTGCGGCTGATTTGCCATCCCCCACTCAATGGCCCGACTCGGAGAGTCAGGCTACCCAATTTCTTGTGCAGGTCGCCGAAGTTTGTTCGAGTTCAGCCACACGACGAGTTTCTGCTGTCCCAGCCACGTCGTCCCTAACACCACCGCACCACCCGCCGCGATCACCAACAGTCGATGCCAACCGGGCACGATTGGAATTCGCGAAGAGACGACGAACGAGTAACCCAGCAGCGCGACTAAGGGAGCCAATTGCGGCACGATCGCATTCGTGAAAAACCAACGCGGCTCAATCTGCAATCGCTTCAACGCATACGGCAACAAGATGCCCAGTTCGACCAGATACAACGGAATCGCCGTACCAAGTGCGACCCCCAACAATCCGAACCGAGCAATCAACGCCAAGCTCAACGCGAAATTTCCCAGCGCTTCGATGATGTAAGTCACGGCGGGCTTGCGCACATCACCGATCCCAAAGAGGATTCCGCTGACCACCTTCATCGGAGTCGCGATGATCTGGCCTCCCAGCAGCACCAGCAACAACACATGGCTCTGCGGGTACGGCTGATGGACCCACGTTTCAATGAGCGCCGAGCCGAAGAACACCGCTCCGATGAAGAAGCCCGTCGTCAACATCCATGTCAATCCCCAAGCACGAGCCACCAGCTCGCGGAGTTCAGACATTTCGTTCTTGGCATGGAGCTCGCCGGCTCGTGGCAAACAGACTTGTCCCACAAATTGCAGCGGTTTGGTAATGAACTGACTCAAGCGTTGAGCGACGTAATACGGCACGATCGCCTTTGCACCAAAGACGCACCCGATGACGACACAGTCGGTCGATTCGATGAGTTTGCTGGCGACCATTTCCAACAACGAGAAGGCACTAAACGAGGAGCATTCGGTCAATGTGCGGCGGCTCAGATAGCGTGGTCCCAAACGCATCTCCGGCACCAGCCGAAATGCGGCGATCACCAAGCCCAGGTTCTCGACGACCGTCGTCACGAGCACGATCACCGCCAGAATCAGCAGTCCGGATTGCTGTTGCAGGAACACCATTGTCAGCGCAAAACGAACCAAGCCACTGGTGACCGTGATGCCACGTTCGAGATCAAACCGCTGCATCCCAACCAGCACACCGCCAAAGACACTGCCGATGATCCCCACGGCAACGTTGATCCCCAAAATCAAAATGACCCAGGTCAGCTCCGCCGTCGGGATTGATATCGTCGGCCACAATGTCGGAGACAACCACGCCACGACTCCGGCGATGCCGAGTGCGACGAGTCCCATCAGCAGATACACCGCACCAATCACATTCACAACGCGATTGAGTTCCTCCCGTTCCCCTTTGGCATGATGCGTCGCCACGTACCGGCTGATTGTCTGACCGAGTCCCAGGTTCAACAGCCCCGAATAGCCGGCGATCGAGCTAATGAAAATCCACAGGCCGTATTGAATGTCACCGAGCTTGCCCAACACAAACGGCATCAGGACCAGGCCAACGGCCAGTCCGATCACGTGGTCGCCCCACGTGGCCATCAGGTTGATCGAGACTCGCTTCCGAAACCCCATGCCGATTTCCTTACTCAACCGTAGAGCAGGCGGCTCGCCTGCTCGTACCTCTCAACGCAATCACAGGCGAGCCGCCTGTGCTACGCAAACACCACCACGAACACATTGAAGAACACAAACACCAACATGCTGCACGCCGCTAAGCGAAGCAGATGCGAACGATCCCACGACGTCACCAACCGCCGCGGTTCCAAGTGCATCGTCACCAAGTTGGTGTAAGCGACTTGCACCCCCAGCATCAGATAAGTCGAAACAACGTAGACGCGAGACAACGATTGCAGGCTCATCGTCCAGCCCGCCAACATCGCGACGATGAATGGATACAGCCGCTGCAACTCCGGGTGATTCAATTGGTGGCGTTCGTGACGCAACCGCCATAGCGCCATCGCCGGAAAGAAGAAGCAACCGAGAAACAACGTGCCGCCGATCAGCCCCAGTTCGACAAACGCATGGACGAACGAGTTGTGTGCGACGAGGTCGGCATACTCCTCGTACATGCCTTGTCCCACTCCGAACAGAATTGCTGGCGATCGCAACGCCGCCAGCCCGTCACGCCACAACGTGATGCGTTCGTGTCCGGTGCCACCCTCGCCAAGATCAATGTTCGCTTGCCGCCCCGCGATCAAGGGGAGCACACACAGCCCCATGATGCCGAACAGCAACGCTGCCTGCTTGCCATGTTTGCAGACCACCAAAATCA
Organism: Planctomyces sp.; assembly: GCA_031387195.1. Classification (GTDB taxonomy): domain Bacteria; phylum Planctomycetota; class Planctomycetia; order Planctomycetales; family Planctomycetaceae; genus SXKJ01. The sequence continues at coordinate 2,272 of JANNDA010000975.1, forward strand.
GAAAACTCAGTCCCGCCGCCAGCAGTCCGCCACGCGACTGCGTACAGAGCAATCCGGTCACCAAAATGGCCAGCGGAATCAGCAGCAACAGTCGAGTGTTTTTCAGCCGCCGATCCAGCAAGAAGTAAGCGCAAGCGATGCCGGAAAACACAATCACCAGGCAAAGATCGTTCGGGTCTTGGAAGATTCCTGTCCCGCGCATCCGATCGTGTCTCGTACGCACGTTGGCCGCGTCAAAACCGCCGACATCCGAGATGTGCGTGATGAACTCGATCTCGACAACTTCCAGGAAATCGAGCAAACACAACCCGACGGTCAACGAGGCCGACAGGGCCAAAACTGCCAGCAGTGCTCTCATTCGCGAGACGGTATCGGTCAGCGACACGATTAAGGCAAACAACAGCATCACTTTGAAGAACTCGATCGCACCGTTGAGCGCACCTCCCAAATAGAAGCGTGTCAGATGCGAGGCCATGATCGCGAACAACACACCGACCAGGCACAGCGTCGTTGGCTCTTGTTTCAAGTTCTGCCAGGAGAGTCGCTGCTGAAGTCCGCGATACCCAAACAGCAACGCCGTCGAAATGAAGGCGTCATAAATCGGCAGCCCCATCAAGGCCGGCACGAATTCCGCCGGACGCACAATCATCGTCGCGCAACCACACAGCAACATCGCAAACGCGATCTGTGAGGCAGCCGGACGATTAGTAGTGCGATCCATGACAAGTTCCGCAGTGCAAACGCCACCCCCTGCGCACACCGCGTGCGGGGAATGTTGCTCTGCGGAAACATAGGTCGCTCTTTTTCCTGAGGCGGACGAATCGCCTCACCAGACTTAGCCCGTGACAGTGCTAGTCAGCATGACCGGCGCAATCGTTGCAATTGGGAATGGGCTCAATTGGTCGTTGGTTATTGATCATCGGTCATTGGTCATTGAGGGGACCGAGTGCAATTTCTTTTTCCAAATGACCAATGACCGATGATCAATAACCAATGACCAATTTCTTACTGCCTGACGGCCAGATCCGTCGCCACGACACACACCTCTTGGCGATTGAACGCCAACTGCCGCGCTCGCACCTGCCGATAGCCCCAGGATCTGATCCGCTTGTTGAACAGCGGGATATCCGACACCAGTTCCGGGTTAGTCAACTTTAGAGTGAGCAGCAAACCTTCGATTCGCACATCGGGATGAGTCACGATCGCTTCGACGGAATCGAGCGTGTATTTCGGCGCGACGTTGGCATCTGCCGCCAGCCAGCGAACATTTTGAAACACACTCCGTTTGACATCCTTGGCCTTCGCTCGGATGTGCGTGAAGCCCGAATGTTTCAAAACCAGCGGGTCCATTTCAGCCGCGTCGATTCCCGTCACTAAGCAACCGAGCTCCAACAACGCTTGGCACGACCCGCCCGGAGCACTGCCGATTTCAATGCACCGATCACCTTTTTTGATCGGCAATTCCGACCACAGCAGTGACTCGGCCATCTTGAGATACGTGCGAGAGATCATGTCGTCCGGCGAACTCAGTTCCGGAACGCCTCCCGGCCATCGAGTCTCCACACTGCTGGCACGATGCCAGCCAAACCACCACTCGTTCGGCTCAACAACCACGCAATCCAGAATCCGGTCGTCCTCTTGAGCGTTCTCGTTCAACGGCAGCGACCACAACGTTCCGACGTCCGGCTGGTGTTCCAGAATGAGATCGCCGATCGCTTCCGCCAGCGGCGTGACTCCCGGCTCGAAGTCGAAATCGCCCGGCAGTTCGCGGTCGCGCTGCCAAACATGCAAATGCTTGAACTGTGGCAACACCTCGGCCGGATAGCGTTCCACGAATGGCTTCCAAAAGTCGCGAGCCAACTGATGTCCGTCAGTCCCAATCACTTTGCCCAGAGAAAAGCCCCATGTTCGCACGAACGTGCCGCGCAGTTCAAACTTCCGATCACGAATGACATCGTCAGGAATTCGGAACGTGACAAACCCCGGCCGCGAAAACGCAAACCGAAAGTCCGGATGCTTCCAGACAACTTCATTCTTGAGCGCCGCTTCGGCACCAATCTGACAAACCACAAACAGAAAATGAGGCGACATCAAGGCAAAGGCTTTCCAAACAAACAACTAACGGGGCTTCAATCACAACAACTGATTGCGAATGACAACAAGGTGGCTCACGAAAGTCATGGCCGCAAGTGCTCAATCAAGTGATGTCCCCAACCCCACCGAGCCGGGCACCCGGAGGGTCGCGGTGGAAACCGGCCTTTGCACTACGAGTCAACTCCCCCGAGATAGTGTCGCGTTGTGCAAAAGCCCAAAAACCACCGAGACAAGCTCGGTGGGGTTTGTGTCATCGGCCCTCGCGTTCGGTATATTCCGCCTCCCGTATGCTCGGCTTAAACTCGCGACGTTCGACTTTCCACTTTCCTGGAGAAACAGACGATGGCTCATCAATTGAATCGGCGAGCCTTTTTGCGAGGCACGGGGGTTTGTCTCGCGCTGCCGTTGCTCGATGCCATGCGGCCTGCGTTTGGCGTTGGCGCGAAGGTCGATGCGGTCCCACGACGGATGGTCGCCATCGAGACAAATATGGGCATCCTGCCGCAGTTCTTTTTCCCAGAGAAAGCGGGGAAGGATTACGCACTCAGCCCGTACTTGGAGCGGCTCGCCGCGCATCGCCAGAACATGACGGTCTTTTCCGGCGTCAGCCTGCCGGGGGTTACCGGTGCTCACGCGGCTGAAAAATGTTTCCTCACCGGTACGCCGCATCCCGAACGCGGCGGCTTTCGCAATGGCGTGTCGCTCGATCAATTCGCCGCCGAGCAGATCGGCAACAAGACCCGATATCCGTCGCTGGTCCTGGCGATGAGCAGTGAAGGAGGCCAGACGCTGAGCTACACGCGCAGCGGCGCACCGATCTCTGCCGAACGAAGTCCGAAGAAGTTGTTTCAAACGCTGTTCGTACAAGGCAATCCCGCCGAGGTCGCTGCCAACGTCGAAGCCCTCAAGCAAGGCCGCAGCATGTTGGACTTCGTCAGCGATCAGTCGAAGCGTTTGAACCGCTCGCTGTCTGTCGCTGACCAACGCCGCATGGATCAGTATTTCTCCTCAGTGCGAGAACTTGAACAACGACTGCACTCGTCCGAAGAGTGGGAATACAAGCCGAAGCCGAAGGTCGAGGCGAAACCTCCCGAAGACATCGACGATGCAAAAGCCTTCGTGCAAAAGACCCGGCTTATGTTCGACGTTATCAAGCTCGCGCTGGAGACCGACTCAACGCGGCTGATCTCGCTCTTCGTCGATACGACCGTGATCCACAACATCACGCATCACGGCAACCGTCCCGAAGTGCTCGGCGAATTGCGCGGCCACGAGGAGAAGCAGTTCGACGCACTCAATGCGTTCCTCACATCTCTCAGCGACACAAAAGAAGAAGGCCAATCGCTGCTCGACCGCACGATGGTTCTTTACGGCACTTGCATGGGAAGCGCGAACTCGCACTCGAACGTGAACCTCCCGGTGCTACTCGCCGGCGGCGGCTTCAAGCACGGCCAGCATCTCGCCTTCGACCAACAAAACAACTACCCACTCAGCAACCTCTACCTCTCGATGTTGCACCGTCTCGGCATCGAGACGAATGAGTTCTCGACATCGAAAGGGACACTGACCGGGTTGGAGATAGCGTGAGCATAAAACCAAAATATTGAGGCCCAAATAAGCAACGACCTCTGAGGGGAAATGATGCGACGAAAGCTGTTCGGCACTCTGGTGCTGGTATTCCTGATCCCGCTTGTCGAGCTGGGTGCGCAGCCGCCAACGACGTTTTTCGAGCAGCATTGCAACGAATGCCATGACCGCACAGCGAAACAAGGTGGGCTGGATTTGACGTCACTGAAGGTCGATCTGTCGAACTCCGACAACTTCGCTCAATGGGTCAAGATTCATGACCGCATTGAGTCGGGAGAGATGCCACCGAAGAAGCAGCCTCGGCCGGCGGTTGCTGACAAAGAGGCGGTGACGAAGTGGCTGAAGACGGCGCTCGTCAAGGCGGAACAGGACAAGCTGCAGACCGAGCCGAGGACCGGCGTGCGGCGGCTGACTCGGGCCGAATACGAGAACACGATTCGCGATCTGTTCGACATGCCGGGGATCGCGCTGCAAGGGAATCTCCCGACCGACGGCTCGGCTCACGGCTTTGATAAGAACAGCGACGCGCTGGATATCTCGCACGTCAACATGGCCAAGTACGTCGAGGCCGCCGATCACGCTTTGAATTTGGCGATCGCCACTCAGCCGCAAGCGCCGACGGTGCAGAAGCGACGGATCTCGCTGGCCAACAGCGGCGGGTTTGTCGCGCACGTCATCATGAATGGGGACGGCGTGTTGCTGAAGAACAAGCAGCCTGATCCCGAATTCCCGCCGGCGGGCGAACAAAATCATCTCGACGAAGGGGCTCACGAGCGAATCGGTTCGTTCCGCAACGGGGCGAGCGTCGGGCTCTTTCGGCACGAAGACGAATCGCTCAGCCCGTACTTCATCGAGCACGTCACGATCTATCCGGGGCGGTATCGTGTCCGCACGTCGTTGTGGAGCTTTCAATGGGACAAGGGAAAAGTCTTGCCCTCGCGCGGGACCGAAGCGGCACGGCTCTCGGTCGTGCAACTGACCGGCGACGGACGCGGTGGCCAGCATCCGAGCTATGTGCTCGGCTATTACGACGCACCGTCGATTGACTCGAAGGAACATGAACTCGTTACCTGGCTGAATCACAACGAACTGATCGGCTTCAACGTCGCGTCGCTCGCGCCGGTCGCGAATTATTCGCGCAAAGGGCGAGCGATGGCGTTCACCGGGCCTGGGATTGCTTGCGATTGGCTGGAGATCGAAGGGCCTTTGCACGACGTCTGGCCGCCGCAGAGTCACCGCGTTTTGTTCGGTGAGTTGCCGCTGGTCGAATTCAAACAAACCGAGCAACCGAACGTGAGACCGCCGCAACGCCAGCAAGTCCGGCAACTCGGAGCCGGTCGCAATCGGCCCGATCCGTCGCAGGGACTGTGGACCGTTCGTAGCGACGACCCGCTCGGGGACGCCGATCGTTTGCTGGCCTCGTTCTTGCCGCGCGCGTTTCGCCGGCCGGTCGATGCCGACGTGCGTCAGGCTTACGTCGCAAAAGTGGATGAGCGGCTGAAGGCCGGTGACTGCTTCGAGATGGCGATGCGTTGGGCGTATCGTGCGGCGATGTGCTCGCCGGATTTCCTGTATCACGTTGAGAGTGAAGTAGGACGGGCACTCCTGCCCGTCGAATCCGCCGCAGGTGACAGATCGAAACCAAATCGCACAACGGGCAAGAGTGCCCGTCCTACGACGATTGACGCTCACGCCCTCGCCTGCCGGCTGTCGTATTTCTTCTGGAACTCACGGCCCGATGAATGGCTCACGAAGCTGGCGGACTCCGGTACGTTGCATCAGCCCGACGTGCTCAAGGCCGAGATCGAGCGATTACTCAAAGACCCGAAGTCGCAGCGGTTCATCGACGACTTCCTCGGCCAATGGCTGAAGCTGCGGCAGATCGCGGCGACTGATCCCGACCGCAAGCTGTATCCCGAATTCAATCCGTACTTGCAGGACTCGATGGTCGGCGAGACGCGGGCGTTCTTCCGCGAGTTGATCGAGAAAGACCTCGATGCAACGCATCTCGTGCGTTCCGACTTCGCGATGCTCAACGAAAAACTGGCGACGCATTACGGCATCGACGGCGTCAGCGGCTCGCAGATTCGCCGAGTCCCCTTGCCCGCGAATCACCCGCGCGGCCCGTTCCTGACTCAAGCCGCAATCCTCAAGATCACCGCCAACGGAACGACCACTTCACCAGTCCCGCGCGGGGCGTTCGTCATGGCCCGCTTGCTCGGCCAAGAGCCCGATCCGCCGCCGCCGAATATCCCCGCGATCGAACCGGACGTGCGGGGCGCGAAGACGATCCGCGAGCAGCTCGACAAACACAAAGCGGACGCATCCTGCGCGTCGTGTCACGCTCAGATGGACCCGCCCGGCTTTGCGCTCGAATCGTTCGATGTCATCGGCGGTTTGCGCACGAGGTATCGCTCGATCGGCGACGGCGAACCCGCTCCGCGCGGATCGATCGATCCCTTCATCGGCATTAGTTTTAAGCTCGGTCCGCCGGTCGATTCATCGGGCGTCTTGCCCGACGACCGAACATTCCAAGGCATCACCGATTTTCAAACACTGCTCGCTGCCGATACGGGACGTCTCTTGAAAAACCTCGCCCAACAGTTGGCGATTTACGGCACCGGCCGAGACCTCGCCTTCAGCGACCGCGATCAGATTGCCGCTGTGATCGGCAACACGCAAAAAAGCGGCGGCGGAGTTCGCACGCTGATCCATGAGTTGATTCAGAGTGAACTGTTTCAAACGAAGTGAAAGTGCCAAGCGAACGAGGTGGTGTCAGTCTCCTGGTTGGATTCCGACACCGCTTGATCGCAATACAAATTGACCAATACAAGCCCGACGCGCCAGCGAGTGCGTCGATTGACGGTTCAAACA
>JANNDA010001016.1:0-4302 GCA_031387195.1 Planctomyces sp.
GATATCGGCACACAACGACGCGCGTGCCTGCGGCGTGCGGTTAAACGATTGGATCGGAGTCACTGATGGGCATCCTGGTTCCACTTTACTTGGCGGGTCTGACGGCGCTGTCGCTGCCGTTGATCTTCCATTTAGTGAGACGCACTCCGCGCGGGCGGCAGGAATTTAGCTCGCTGATGTTTCTGTCGCCGACACCGCCAAGGCTGACGCGACGCAGTCGTCTTGATCAGATTTTGTTGTTGCTGTTGCGGTTGGCGGCACTGGCGTTGATCGCGTTCGCGTTCTGCCGACCGTTTTTGCGTGAGGCAGCGTTGTTGTCACAGACCGATCTCGCGGGCCGACGAGTCGCGTTGCTGATCGACACGAGTGCCAGCATGAGGCGCGGCGACTTGTGGACTCAAGCGATCAAGTTCGCCGAGAAGTACCTTGATGAACTCAATCCACAGGATGACGTTGCACTGTTCGCGTTCAGCGATCGGCTGCGGACGATCATCGACTTCCAGAAAGAGGGAGCCGCGCCGATCGCCGACAAACCGCAAGTCGTTCGCAATCGGCTGAAGCAATTGCAGCCGGATTGGGGAGCAACCGATCTCGGCACGGCACTGGTCTCGGTGGCGAGTGAACTCGATTCGGCAAGCGACGTGAGTCAATCCTCGCTCGATCCGCGCATCGTCGTGATCAGCGATTTTCCCAGCGGCAGCCGCATTGAATCGCTGCAATCGTTCGAGTGGCCGAAGCGAATTCCTGTCGAGACACAGCGAGTTTCGCTGATGAGCACGACGAATGCTCACGCTCAAGTGCTCCCAGCCGAGGAGGGGAATGAACTGGCTGACGTTCGCGTGCGAGTCACTAACGCCGCCGATTCGCGCGGCGATCAGTTCTTCGTCGCGTGGCAGAACGCAGCCTTTGCGAACGGGGAGCGTCAGCCCTCTGGTGATTCTGGATCAACTCGTGGCACACAAACAACCAGAGGGCTAACGCCCCTCGTTCGTAAAGAACGCGTGGGTGAAGTCGCCGTTTACGTTCCCGCCGGACAGAGCCGAGTGATTCGCCTGCCGCGCGGTGACGACAATCTCACCGCTGACCGAGTCGTGCTGCGTGGTGACGACCACGAGTTCGACAACACGTTCTTCGTCGTCCCGCCGCGAAAGCTCGATGCGACTGTGTTGTATGCCGGTCGCGATGCGGTCAACGATCCGAATGGCCTGCAACTTTATCTGCGACTGGCAACGGCCAACGATCCGCTGCGTCAGGTCGAGATCAAGCCGCTCGAAAACGGCGAGGCTCTGGCGACACCGGCGGAGCTGGCCCCCAAGCTCGTCGTCATTTCGCAAGCGGTCTCTCTCGATTTGCAAACGGCACTCCGTTCGTTCGCCGAACGAGGCGGAACGCTGCTGCTCGTGCCGGAAGGCGAGGAAGCCTCGGCGGCGATGGTTTCGTTCTTTGAGGACGTGGAACTTGCCGCGGCTCCGAATGCCACGGAGGTCGTCGCTGAGTCTCGGCGCTCCGATGACAAATATCTGCTGCTCGGCGACATCGACTTCACGCATCCGCTGTTCACTTCGTTCGCCAGTCCGCGCTACAACGACTTCACGAAGATTCATTTTTGGAAGCATTGCCCCATCAGACTGAAGACCCCGGCGACGACGCGGATCGTCGCTCGCTTCGACAACGGCGATCCGGCTCTGCTCGAACGGAGTGTCGGAGCGGGCCGAGTGCTCGCACTGCTCAGCGGTTGGCAGCCGGAGGAAAGCCAGTTGGCCTTGTCGAGCAAGTTCGTGCCGCTGATTGGAGCGTTACTGGATTTGGCTTGTGGAGGAACAGAAGCCGTCGAAGGAATCACGGTCGGGCAACCGATGATGCTTCTTGAATCCTGGCGAGCGGGGGGCGTTAACCCCCCGGTTGAAACCAAGCAAAGTGACAACCTACGAACCAGGGGGCTCATGCCCCCCGCTCGCCAAGAAGTCGCGTTTGTTGTCCGCACCCCCGACGGTCGCGACATCCGGGGCGATGTGGGTTCAAGCTTCACCGAGACCGATCATCCCGGCATCTACCGAGTGAAACTCGGCTCGACGGAAACGTTGTTCGCGGTCAATCTTTCAACCTCAGAGAGCAACACCGCGCCGCTGGATCTGGAACAGTTGGAACAACGAGGCGTCCGCTTCACCGTCGAAAAAACCCGCTCCGAGCGGATTGATCGAATCCGGCAGCAACGGGACACGGAACTCGAAGGTCGTCAAAAAGTCTGGCGCTGGCTGATTGTGCTCGCGTTAGTCACGCTCATTCTGGAAACATGGTGGGCCGGTCGAGCAGAACGTAGTGCGGGCGACTCGCCTGCGACTTTTCACCAATGACACCACAGGCGAGCCGCCTGTGCTACGAACCCCAACTTTGTGACGTCATGATTTCTCTGCTGCAACAACATAACGCCAGTCTCCAACAACTCTGCCGCAAACATCGCGTGCTGCGGCTGGAGGTGTTTGGCTCCGCTGCCGATGGGACGTTTCAGCCAGCCAACAGCGATCTGGACTTTCTTGTCGAGTATCAGTCGCTCTCAAACGGCGATTACGTCGATGCGTATTTCGGCTTGTTGTCCGACTTGGAAGATTTGTTTGATCGGAAGATTGACTTAGTCGTCGATCGTGCGATTCGCGATCCGTACTTTCGAAAAGGTGTCGATCAAAGCCGGAAGGTGATCTATGCCGCATGACCCTCGAAAATCATTGAACGACATGTTGAAAGCCGCACGGCTAGTGCAACGGTTCGCATCTGGTCGGCAGCAGTCCGACTATTTGCACGATGACTTTCTGCGAGCGGCCATCGAGCGCGAATTAGAGATCCTCGGAGAAGCGTTGAATCGGCTTTTCAAAAGCGCTCCGGAGATGGCGGATCAAATCTCGGAGCGACGCGCGGTCATTCAGTTTCGTAACGTGTTGGCTCATGGCTATGACGTCGTTGATGACAAGCTGGTTTGGGGCATCATCGAAGTGAAGCTCCCGATTTTGATGAGCGAAGTCGAGGCGATGTTGACGGAATTGGATCGAGCAGCTTCCGCGGAGCCGTCCGCTCAAGAGCCAACTTAGGTTTCGTCCTTCAAATGATCACAGAACAGGCGAGCCGCCTGTGCTACGAGGTTTCCAATGATTCACGAACAGCTCTGGTTGGAACTCAACAAGGTCGCGATGCGGTATCGCAACGTGCGATTTTGGAGCGTGATGGCCGTTGGCTGGGGCGTCGCCGCGGTGATTGTGTTGCAGTTGAAACTGATCGGAGTTGTCGATGCCTCGGAATGGTCGTCGATGGGGTTGCTGTTTGGCGGAGTGGCGGTGGCGCTGATCATCGTGGCCGCGTCTGTGGCGAAGGCGGTTACTCCGGATCACGCAGGGGTCGCTCGTCAAATTGAAGCGGCGTTTCCAGAACTGCGGAGCGGCTTGTTGGCCGCGATTGAACAGCGGCCGGCTTTATCCGACGGACGGTTTGGGTTTCTTCAGGAAAGCGTTCTCCGCGAAGTGTTGCATCATGCGGCGAGTCATCCGTGGGCGAGCGTTGTCTCAGGTCGGCGAGTAGCGACCGCTGTTTGTGGCCAGTTCGCAACGATGAGCTTGTTCGCGTTTGTCGTGCTCAACAGCATGTCCTGGATGCCGCGCACCACGATCGTCGAGTTGTTGCCGACAGAGACCAATGTGTCGCCGGACGTGGCGAGTTTTTCGGTCATCGTTGAACCGGGCGACACGGAGGTCGAACGCGGGTCCAGCTTGCTGGTGCTTGCGCGGGTCAATGGTGAAGTTCCAGCGGACGCGACGCTCGTGATGTTGTCGAACAGTGGCGATCCAGTGAACTTGGCGATGTCACGTAGCCTGGATGACCCTGTTTTCGGCGGGCGAGTCGCGTCAGTCAAAGAGCCGTTTGATTACCGCGTGGAACTCGGCGTCCAGACGTCGAAGACGTTTCATGTCGATGTCTTCGACTACCCGAAGCTTGAGCGCGCCGACGCACGGTTGGTCTATCCGAGCTACACCGGACTCGAAGCGCGGCTGGTGCAAGATGTCCGCTCGGTTTCGGTCGTCGAGGGGACGAAGGTCACGCTGATCTGCAAGCTGAATAAGAAGGTGAAATCGGCGATGCTCGTTGATAAAGGCGAGCGGGGCGGCGTCAGCCCCCCGGTGGATTTAGCTGTTGTTGAAAATGATGTCAGTGACGACTCGCAAGAACCGGGGGGCTTACGCCGCCCCGCTCGCTTGTCGGTAGGTGAGTTGAATTCATCAGTCGTTTACCAAGCGACGCTGACCGCCGACAAATCGC
>JANNDA010001024.1:0-13488 GCA_031387195.1 Planctomyces sp.
CCAGCGAGCTGCCGTGGCCGCTCAACTCCGGCGGACACATTCGCACGTTTCATCTGCTGCGGTCATTGGCCGAACAATACGACGTGCGGTTGCTGACGGTCGTTGATTCGGGCGATGTCGCGCATCTCAATCAACTCCGCAACCTCGGTATCGACTTGCGAGCGACTGTCGTTGGACCGCGTCGCCTGTGGGCCGAGGCAGTTCGCGTTGCATCGGCAGCGATGCGTGGCGAACCGTATGTCATGTATCGCCGACATAATCGCAGCGAATTGCGGCGACTCGTGGAAAACGAACTGGCTCGCGAGACGCCCGATGTCGTGTATTTCGATCATCTCGATCCGTTCGTGTTTCGGCCGTTGGTTCCTGCGGGGGTGCCCCTGATTGCGGATCTGCACAATGTTTACTCGCGGCTGACCGAGCGGGTTGCTGACGAACATCGCGGACCGAAGGGATTTTATTTGCATCGCGAGGCGAAGCTGCTGGCAGCGATCGAACAACAAGTGGCTCGTGCATCAGACGTCGTGATGACGGTGTCCAGCGAAGAACAAAACACATTTCGCGGACTCGGCAGTCGCGACGTGTGGCTGGTGCCGAACGGTGTCGATTGCCGTGCGTATGCGCATCTGCCGATTGGCCGAGAGGCGTCTGAAACACCGACGTTGCTGTATCTCGGAGCGATGTCGTGGCAACCGAATGCGAAAGCGGCGGAGTTCTTAGCTCGCGAAGTTTTGCCGGCGGTGCGACAACGATTTCCCAACGCGCGGTTGCTGTTGGTCGGACGGAATCCGGGTGCTGCGGTGCTCGCGTTGCGCGAACTGCCCGGCGTCGAGGTCGCAGCCAACGTGCCGGATGTCGGCGTGTATCTCGCGCAGGCGACGCTGCTGGCAGTGCCGCTCGATTCCGGGGGTGGGACTCGGCTGAAGATTCTGGAAGCGTTTGCGGCGGGACTGCCGGTCATCAGCACGCCCATCGGTTGCGAGGGAATCGACGCGACTGACGGCAAGCATTTGTGGATCGCTCCGCGCGAGTCATTCGCCGATTCGATCTGCGATGCGCTGGCAAATCCAGAAGCGAATCGCTGCTTGGCGGAGAATGCTCGGCAGTTAGCGTGGGACCGTTACGACTGGTCGTCGATTGGCCGCGAAGCGTGTGACGCGGTGCGGGCAGTGCTGGAACGACTCCGTAACCCGAAGCGTGAGCGAGGGCGAGCGTTTCACGAGACTGTGAAATCCGAGCGTGCTGGAGCGTCCGCCCTCGCTGACGCTGCGGGTTACATGGAAGACCCGACCCCTCTTCCATTCGTGCTGCACGTGCGAGTCGTCACTGGGACTGGTGGCGGGCCGGAGAAGACGATTCTCAACTCGCCTCGATTCTTGAAGTCGCTGGGCTACGACTGTGCGTGCGCGTATTTGCATCCGCCAGGTGATCCGGGGTTTGACGTGCTCAAGCAGCGCGCGTCGGAACTCGATGCGGAGTTGATTTCACTACCGGATCGAGGGGCGACGGATCTGCGTGTTGTGCGGCAACTGCTCCGCATCTGTCGCGAGCGAAACGTCGCCGTGTGGCATGGCCACGATCACAAGAGCAATGCGATCGGTCTGCTGTTGCGACGATTTCATCCGATGAAATTGGTCTCGACGGTGCATGGCTGGATTGTGCAGTCGCAAAAGACGGCGGCGTATCGGAAGATCGACTTGGCTTGCTTGCGGCACTACGACGAAGTGATCTGCGTGTCTGATGCACTGTTCGACGAATGCCTCGCAGCGGGAGTACCGCTTGAGCGCTGTCGAGTGATCGAGAACGCGATTGATCTGACGAAATACTCCGATTTGCCGGATCGCGCGGCTGCCCGAAAATCATTGGGCCTGCCAGATGACGGCAACGTGCTTGTCGCCGTTGGCCGCCTGTCGGCGGAGAAGAGTTTTGATGTCTTGATCCGTGCGGCGGATCAACTGCTCGAATCGGGCTGTGACCTGAGATTGCTGATCGCAGGCGAGGGGCCGGAGCGAGCCGCATTGGAATGCTTGATCAAAGAGTTGCGACGTGGCAGGAGCGCTGAAGATGTAGGACGGGCACTCTTGCCCGTCACGAGCGACGAACAAGCGACGGGCAAGAGTGCCCGTCCTACATGTTTTGAAGACCGCATCAAGCTGCTGGGTCATTGTTCCGACCCGCGAACTTTATACGCCGCCGCCGATGTGTTCGTGCTGAGCAGTTCTCACGAAGGTTTGCCAAACGTGTTGCTCGAAGCCTTCGCCTGCGGAGTGCCGGTTGTGGCGACCGCCGTCGGTGGTGTGCCAAGATTGGTAGTCGATGAGCAGAATGGTTTGCTGGTGCCGCCCGGAGATATCAACGCGCTGACGGTCACGCTGTCTCGTTTGCTCAACAATGACGCGCTGCAACAACAGCTCGCAACCGCTGCTCGACGCACGGTTGAGGAGCGGTACAGCTTTGATGCGCGGATGCGGAAAGTTGTCGGCGTTTATCAAGAAGTACTGGGGACGTCGTTTAACCGCACGCCGCAGGCACGCGCGTTGAATGATGCTGACGAGCAGAAGCAAGGCAACGCGCGTGCCTGCGGCGTGCGGTTAAACGACCTGGCCTCCGTCGTCAGCGTCACCGCTCATTCGCGCGGTTGGAATGAATATCTCGCGGCGAAAGGCTACGGCGGCTTTCAACAGTGGCCGGAGTGGTCGCGAGCACTGTCACGCGGGCTGAATCATCAATCGTTCTTCTTGCAGGCGATGGAACAACAGCGGCTGGTCGGTGTGTTGCCGTTGCAACTCGTCAAAAGCCGGTTGTTCGGACGGTTTCTCGTCAGCCTGCCGTACGTCAACACGGCGGGAGTTGTCGCTGATTCGGACACGGTGGCGACGGCGCTCGTTGATCGGGCGATTGAGTTGGCCGATACGCTCGACGTGAAGCATCTGGAACTACGGCATGAGCACGCGATCGAACATCCGAAACTCATCGCGGGTGTGACGGACAAAGTTCACATGCGACTGCCGCTACCGGCAACGAGCGATGAATTGTGGGATGGGATCAAGGCCAAGGTTCGCAATCAGATTCGGAAAGCCCAGAAGACCGACGGATTCACGGTCCATTGGGGCCGCGAAGAGTTGCTCGGCGAGTTCTACGACATCTTCTGTCGCAACATGCGTGATCTCGGCACACCGCCGTTTTCGCGGCGGTTGTTTGCAGAAATCTTGGCGGCGCTTTCTTGTAACCCAAAGCGTGAGCGAGGACGAATGCTTCACGAGACTTCCGATACAGAGCGGCTTGGAGCGCTCGCCCTCGCTGACGCTTCGGGTTACGAGGGTGAGGCACGTTGCTCACTCGCGGAAATCTGCGTCGTGCGACTGCATGGCAAGGCGGTCGCGAGCGGGTTGCTCGTTCACGGGCCGGGGACGACTCAGGTACCCAGCGCCAGTTCGCTGCGCGAGTTCAATGCGTCGAACGCGAACATGCTTCTGTATTGGAATCTGCTGACACGCTCGATCGAACGTGGTCAGCGCGAGTTCGATTTCGGACGCAGCACGCGCGACGGCGGGACATACAAATTCAAAGCTCAGTGGGGCGCGATCGAGCATCCCGCTGTGTGGCAACATTACGTCCGTCACGGCCACGCCAGCGACATGCGGCCGAGCAACGGCAAGTTTCAAAAGTTGATTCAGATTTGGCAGCGATTGCCCGTGTGGGTAACTCGGCTAATCGGGCCGAGGATCGTGCGCGGGATTCCGTAGCGCGGGATTCGACGGCAAGCCGATGTTTGATAGCGCGGAATTGGAAATTGAGGATTGGAAATTAGCGGACAACAGCGAGCTTCCGTCGAGGCTTCGTGGTAACCACTTTCCATTTTTCAATTCCCCAAAGATACACGCGAAACAACAACGAATTGTGGACCAAGACTCTCGCTGCCTGCCTGACTGACTGAGACACAACCATGAACTTCCTCAAACGCATTTCGCCCTTCGCCATTCCGAACGTGATTCGGTTGTGTGTCGTGCTGACGGCGGCGGTGGTGCTGACGTTTTTGCTGTTGTCGTCCGATCCATCGCGGATCTTTCGGTGGTTGCCGATTCGAGGCGGTCGGGACGTTTACGAGAGGACTCCCGATTGGGTGCAGCACTTCTCGGCCTATTTGCTGTTCAGCTTTTTGTTGCAGTGGTACGCGGCGGGGAAGTCACGCTGGTTTGTGCCGCTGTTGGCCGTGCTTGCCGTCGTTCATGCGATGGCGACCGAGTACCTGCAACGGTTCGTTCCGGATCGGACCAGCGATCTGCGCGACTTGATCGTGAACTTCGCGGGGATCGCATCGGGGATGTTGGCCGCGCGTGTGGCGATGTGGTTGTTTGATGCGCATTTTGCTGACGCCGAGGTGCCGTTGCAGTTTCGTCCGCAACGCGAAAACGTAGGACGGGCACTCTTGCCCGTCGATCATTCGACGGCCAAGAGTGGCCGTCCTACGGCAAGTTCTCAGTTGCCAGGCGGGATGTCACGCAATGCCATGACCGTTGATCCCGGCGATTTGAAACCGCCACGAGTGCTCAATTTTGGATTCCTGATCGGGCTGGGCGTGGTCTCGGTCGTATTGGTCGGGACTGTGCATGTGGTGCATGGTTGGCAGGTGAAGCGGCACGCGGGTGCGTTGATGGAGTTGGGCCGTGCGGCTCAAGAAGCGGGTGATCTCAAGGGGGCGAAAGATTACCTCGCGCGGTACGTCGGACTGGCACCAGGCGATGTCGGCGCGTTGTCAGATTACGGGCTGCTGCTGGATCAAACTCATTCGGGGCCGCGTCAGGCGCGGCAAGTCTTCATGGTTTACGAAGACGTGTTGCGAGCCGATCCGACGCGAGAAGAGATTCGTCGTCGGCAAGTAGAGATCGCGATGGAAGCGGGACGTGTTCCGGATGCGCTGTTGCATGTGCGTGTGTTGCGGCAGTCGTATCCGACGGACGGCAAGCTCGACTATCAAGCGGGCCGCTGCTTCGAGGAACTGGCCGAGTATGACGCAGCCGTGAAAGCGTATGAGGCCGCGCTGGAACACTCGCCCGATTTGCTGGACACCTACGCGCGGTTGGCGTGGTTGAGTCAGACCAAAATGGAGCGACCGGAGCATGCTCGCAAACTTCTGGATGAGATGGTCGCGCGCTTCCGGACGTCAGCGACGGCATGGCTCACACGCGGGAAGTTTCAGGCGGAGTTCGGATCGCTCGACACGGCGTTGTCGGATTTGGAACAAGCTCACAAGCTGGCACCGGATTCCGCAGACGTGCTGCTGGCGTCGGCGCGGTTGGCGTATGACCGAGCGGCGGCCGCACGCACCGAGGGTCGCGACGCACTGGCTCAGCGAATCGTCGCGGAGTCGCGGCAACAGTTGCAGCGCGGAAGTGAGCAGCATCCCGATCAACTCGAACTGCGATTGCAGCGCGTGATGTTGGAAGCTCACTTTGGCGAACCGACTGAGGCTCAGCGGCAGATCGAAGAGTTGTTGAAGATCAGTCCGAAGAACGCACAGGCACACTTGCTGCTCGCAGACATGACGATCGAGCAAGGCCGTTTCGAGCAAGCTCGAAACGCGATCGACAAGCTGCCGCGCACTCCCGGTTCGGACGCACTGCGGCTGTTTCTGGAGGGCCGCATGTTGATGTCGCAGCAGCAATGGCTGCAGGCGATTGCGTCCTTGGAACAAGCTCGACGGATCACGACCGACTCGTCAGGTCTGATGGAGCGAACGGACCTCGCGTTGGCTCAGTGCCACTCAGCGGCGGGAGATGACGAGGCTCAAGCAGCGGCGTTTCGAAGGGTGCTGAAAGCGAACCCGGTGTCGGTGCCGGCGCGGCTGGGTGTCGCGGCGGGATTGCTCAAGCAGCAGCGGTTGAAGGAGGCGATTGCCGAGTTCCGACCGCTGGCGCATCTGCCGCATGTGCGGCTGCAACTCACGCGGCTGTTGATCGCACGCAACTTGCAATTGCCGGAGTTGGCTCGCGAGTGGGGCGAGATTGAGAAGCTGCTCGACCAAGCGAAGGAACAGCATGACGACCTGTTGAATGAAGTGATGCTGCGCGCCGAAATGCTGGCGGCTCGCGGACAACTCGATGCCGCGCGGCGGTTGATCGAGGAAGCTCGCGTGACGCAGACGGATCGTGTCGAGTTTCTGATTGCCTCGTCACGATTGGCCGAACGTGCCGGCCAAACGCAGCAGGCGAATGTCACGATGGGACAAGCTCTGTCGCTGGCTGGAGACGCAGCGCAGGCCGAACCGCTGCTACGCAAAGCGTGGGAAAAAGATCGCACCGACTTCGCCGCCGCGCTGGCCTTGTTGCAACACTTGGTGCGACACAAACAGCTTGAGGCGGCGCAGACGTTGTTCCAGCAACTCGACGCGAAGCAGGGATTGCAGAATCGTCCGCACGAGCTGGCTCAGTGTCATGTCGCGCTTGGTCAGGACGAGCAGGCCATCGAGGTTTATCTCCAGTTGCTGAAATCTCAGCCGAATGATTCGCCAGCGTTGCGTGCGCTCGCAGAGTTACATCTGCGACGTCAACAGCTCGACGCGGCGGCTCCGCTGTTGTCGCGGTTGCTCGATGTGCAGGCGACGCTGCCTCCGTCCGAGGTCCGCTGGGCGCGGCGTCAATTGGCGGTCGTCTGGGCCAGTCGTGGTCAGCGACACCGAGCGCTGCTGCTGCTCGATCGAAATCAGCAGGACGGCTCGGTGGTCATTGACGATCAACGGGCGCGGGCGTTTGTCCTGGCGACCAGTCCGCGTCGTGCCGATCAGCAAGCAGCGGTGCAACTGCTGGGTGAGTTAGCCGATCAAAGCCAGTTGCTGCCGAAGGACCGCTGGTTGCTCGGCCGGTTGCTAGAGACACACGGTCAAGCAAACGAAGCCGACGTTCATTTCCGAGCGGTGCTGGCCGAGTTTCCCAATCACACGGAGTATCGGGCCGAGTACGTTGGCCGCTTGATCCGTCACGGCCAGTTGGCCGACGCAAAGCAGCAGCTCGATGAATTGCCGCGACAACAGCCGCCAACGTTTTCCACGCTGTCGCTGGAACTGCGACTGCAAGCCGCACGCGGTGAGTCAGCGGCGGTGTTGAAACGGCTGGAAGTGGAAGCCGCGTCGGCAGGAGTCGATGTTGTGCGACTGACGCAACTCGCGGCGCTGGCAGGTGAGTTGAGTCACTCGAAATTGGCCGAGCAGTTATATCGGCGAGCCGCTGATCGGCAGCCGCAAGCCGTGGGCCACTTAGTCCGCTTCCTGGTGCGATCGAAGCAAGTCTCGGCGGCGTTCGCAGTCTGTGAGTCCGCGTGGTCAAAACTTCCGACGGAGACCGCCGCGCCGCTCGCGTTGTCTCTGCTCGCGTTTCCCGAAGGCCGAGCCGAACGCTTGCTGAAGTTGGAGACGCTGCTTGTCAAAGCGGTCGAACAGAACTCACGGTCGATGTCGCTGGTCACCAATTTGGCGGACCTGCGTTGCTGGCAAGAACGCTACGGCGAGGCGGAAGAGTTGTATCGCCGCGCCCTGAGCCGCGAGCCGAATCACGCCGCCGCTGCGAACAATCTCGCATGGCTGCTGGCACTGCGACAACACGATCTGGACGACGCGGCGCAGCTCATTGAAAAGTTGATCGAACAACACGGGCCGAACCCACAATTGCTCGACACGCGCGGCTGTGTGTACCTCGCGCTGCGTCGCATGAAACCGGCGGTCAACGATTTTACCGCCGCGCGCGACGAGTCTCCGTCACCCGTCACGCTGCTGCACTTGGCGCTCGCACAAGCCGAATCGAACGACCTCGCCGCCGCGCAAACAACACTCGCCGAAGCACGGCGATTGGGCCTGAAGTCAGAGGCACTGCCGCCGCTCGAACGCCCGTGGCTGAGCAAGTTGGAACAGAAGCTGTCCCGCGAGCAAGCGGCTCAACCAACATCACCCGCAACGTGAGGCTGCGGTTTCGCCACGTTGTCAATCGCAGCCGAAGGATGGACTCAATCATGAAACGCCGCCGCAAGCGCCGTGATGTGACTACCGAGACGTCGTATCTGTGCGACATCTGCGGCGAAGAGATCGTGATTCCCGTCGATCTCTCCGCAGGTGAGTCGCAAGAGTTCGTTGAGGACTGTCCGGTCTGCTGTCATCCGCAGACCGTTCACGTCGAGATCGAAGAGAACGGCGAAGTCCGCGCGTGGAGCGACGGCGAGGCGAACTGAATTGGGCGATCCAAGTCATAGGGCGGCGAAGCCGCAAAATTAACCCGAAGTGTTAGCGAGGGCGGGCGCTCCAAGAGACTCTAGAATTCATCGCGTTGTGAAGCGTCCGCCCTCGCTGACGCTTCGGGTTAATTTGATGAGCACTGCTTCGAGAGCCGGGGTCAGGTCCTCAAACGACCGTGCTGCTGATCGTCGGTGGATTCTTCAGCGTTTGATAGATCACACAGAATCGCTCGGTCAGTGCCAGCAGTTTTTGTTTCTGTTCTGGCGAGGCGTCGCTGTCGAGTTCAAATCGCAGGCGGACTTGTTGAAAGCCGATCGGCGTTTCTTTGCTGACACCCAGCGTGCCGCGAAAGTCCATGTCACCCTCGGCGATCACTCGGCCGCCACGCAGCGGGATCTCCAGCGCGGTCGCGACCGCTTTCAACGTGACCCCCGCGCAGGCGACGAGCGATTGCAGCAACATCTCGCCGGAACATGCCCAGTCTTCTTGTCCTCCCGCCAACGGATGCAGACCCGCTTTGATCGCCCCAGACGGCGAGGCAACATCGCACGTAATGGTGTCGCTGCCCAGCGTGCCCGCAGCGCGCATCGTGATTTGAGCCGTCTGCGGCTCTTCTTTGTAACGCAGTTTGAGCGGTGCTTGTTTGGCTTTGAGTTGCTCGCTATTCATGGCAATGTCTCTTTGAGGTGAGTGATTTGGCGGCGGAGTGTAACCCGGCGAATTGCTCTGTCGAACGAATGCCGAGGAATCAAGATGACCGCAAAAGTGGATTGGTACTATCACCGCAAGAACTGCCAGACCTGCACGAAGTCGCAGGACTTTATGGTCGAGAATTCGATCGCGATCACCGAAACGGTGGACGCGCGCAAGACTCGTTTCGAGCCTGCTGCCGCGATCGCCTTTGTCCGGCAAGCGGACGAAGCCTGGATCGCTCGCGGTAAGACAGTTCGCAAGATCGCCTTCAAAAAGGGAGCAATCACCGACGACGATCTGCTGAAACTGATCCTCGGCCCCAGCGGCTTCTTGCGAGCGCCGATCATTCGGCACGGCAAGAAACTGTTTATCGGCTTCGAGCCCGAACAGTACGCCGAGTTCTTAGGACTCGCTTAAGGATGGGCACTCTCCTGGATTATTCACGGCCCGAATGTAACCCGAAGCGTCAGCGAGGGCGTCGTCACAGTTCGCCCACGCTGACGCTTCGGGTTACATCGCGGCACACCGCATCCTCGATGAGTGGTCCATGAATAATCCAGGCCGTTGCCCGTCTTTCTTCCTCTTCACAGTCGGATCGTAATACAAAAAAAGGACGGGCAAGAGTGCCCGTCCTACAGTTGTTTTTGTCGATCCTGTTTCGCTTAATACCGGTAGTGCTCTGGCTTGTACGGCCCTTCCGTCGGCACGCCGAGATACTCGGACTGCTCTTTGGTCAGCTTCGTCAGCTTCACGCCGAGTTTATCCAAGTGCAGTCTCGCGACTTCCTCGTCGAGCTTCTTCGCCAAGCGATGCACGCCGATTTCGTAAGCGTCCGGATCAGACCAGATCGCCATTTGAGCGATGACTTGGTTCGTAAAGCTGTTGGACATGACGAACGACGAGTGACCGGTCGCACAGCCGAGGTTCACGAGGCGGCCTTCCGCCAACACGATGATCGCCTTGCCGTCCGGATAAACCCACTTATCCACTTGCGGCTTGATCTCGATGCGAGTCACGTCGCCGCGTCGCTTCAAGTGGCCGATGTCAATCTCGCTGTCGAAGTGGCCGATGTTGCAGACGATTGCGTGATGCTTCATGCGGTCGAGATGCTCGCCTCGGATCACGTCGCTGCAACCAGTCGTGGTGACGAAGATGTCGCCGCGAGAGGCCGCTTCTTCCATCGTGGTGACTTCGTAGCTCTCCATCGCCGCCTGCAACGCGCAAATCGGATCGATCTCAGTGACCAGCACGCGGGCACCGAGGCTCTTCATCGCATGAGCACAGCCCTTGCCGACATCGCCGTAACCGGCCACGACAACCACCTTGCCAGCGATCATCACGTCGGTTGCGCGCTTGATGCCGTCGGCCAGCGATTCGCGGCAGCCGTAAAGGTTGTCGAACTTGCTCTTGGTCACGCTGTCGTTGACGTTGATCGCTGGGAACAACAGGTTGCCCGCTTCGTGCATTTGGTAGAGACGATGCACGCCGGTCGTTGTCTCTTCGGTGACGCCGCGAACGTTCTCGGCAATGCGACGAAAGAAGCTATTGTCTTCGTCCTGAATCTTGGCGAGCAGCTTCAGGATCACCGCGTACTCTTCGTTGCTCGCGGTGGAAGCGTCCGGCACGGATTCAGCCTTCTCGAACTCGACCCCTTTGTGGACCAACAGCGTCGCATCGCCGCCGTCATCAAGGATCATGTTTGGCGTGCCGCCGTCCGGCCAGCGGAAAAGTTGGTCGGTACACCACCAGTATTCTTCGAGCGTTTCACCCTTCCAGGCAAAGACGGGAACTCCTTGCGGGTTGGTCGGAGTTCCGTGCTTACCGACAGCGACGGCGGCCGCAGCCTCGTCCTGCGTCGAGAAGATATTGCACGATGCCCAGCGGACTTGAGCACCGAGTTCGGTCAACGTTTCGATGAGCACGGCGGTCTCGATCGTCATGTGCAGGCTGCCGGCGATGCGTGCTCCCTTGAGCGGCTTTTGCTTGCCGTACTTCGCTCGCAACGCCATCAAGCCGGGCATTTCGATTTCGGCCAATTCCATCTTCTTGCGGCCCAGATCAGCGAGGTTGATATCCCTCACCTGAAACGGCAAAGCCTTCGTAACGGACTTCGGGGCGGCTTCCAACGTGGCGGACATGAAGAACTCCTTGAGAACCATCAATTGCGTGACACTGCTTCTGCTCGAAGCAGTCGAGACATTCGAGAACCAACGGGCCGTAAATTAGGTGAAGCCCGAACGATCAGCAACCGGCGACGGCAGGGAAGTGAGTCTTACTTCACCGCACCAGCAAGAAATCGCGGCTGTTGAGCAGGCTCCACATCAGGTCTTGAGTGGCATCGGGGCGTTGTTGATCGCCGTAAGTCGCGAAGTGTTTCTTGCCGACTTCGATTTCCTGTGCGGTTGGGCGGCGGGCGAGGGACCAGAGATAAAGCTCTTCGATCAGTTGGTCCTCGGAGAGAGCGGGAGTCTGCTTCAGCAATTGGGCAACGCGGCTGTTGGGGTCGGTGACGCGGCGGAGGATTGACTGGCCGTTGATCAGGTGCAGGGCTTGGAGCATGTTGCTGTCGCCGTCCCGTTCGCATTCGCAGGCATCGGCTCGCTGAGGCTTTCCGAAGAGCGCCAGAAAATCGCTGTTGATCTCGGCATCCGGAAGTTGCGCGGCGGAGAAGTTGGCCGGTGCTCCGCCGAATTGCTCACGCACGCCGGTGGCTTGGACGAGCGAATCGAGCAGTGCTTCGGCGGGGATGCGGCGCGGCAGCGCGTGCGAGAAGTTCAGCGTGTCGTGCCGATTGCTGTCGTTCGCGAGGCTGCTGCGCTGATAGGTCTGCGACGTAACGATGCGGCGCATCAGGTGACGCACGTCGAAACGGTGCTCGATGAAATCCTTGGTCAGAGCGTCGAGCAGTTCGGGATTGATCGGCGGATTCGTTGTGCGCAGGTCATCGACCGGATCGACAATTCCTCGCGAGAAGAAGTAGCTCCAGAAACGATTGGCGAGGCTGCGTGCGAACATCGGGTTATCGGGAGCCGCCAACCACGTCGCGAATTGAACTCGGCGATCGGTGCCGGTCGAGACGGGCGGTTGAATCCCACCGAGGAAGCGCGGCGGCTGTGCTTGGCCGGAGCGCGGGTTCGTCGCGAAACCGGCCGCGAGTTGCAGGCTCACCGCGCGAGCGTTCGGAATGCCGACCATGCGCGGGTCGGCCTTTGCCGTCACTTGATTGAAGAAGCTGTTGAGGCCGTAGTAATCCTCTTGGGTCCAATTCTCGAACGGATGCGTGTGGCAGCGAGCACACAACATGCGGACGCCGCAGAAGACCTCGGCGACTCGTTCGAGCGTGTCGTTCGTATCCTTGCTGATGAGGAAGTACGCCCCGGCTGGGTTGTCGGCGGCTCCCCCCTTGCTGGTGAGCAGTTGCCGAGTCATCTCGTCGAGCGGCATGTTCGACGCGACCGCGCTGCGAATCCATTCGCGGAAACCGTACATCGCCGGCTCGCTGACTCGCACTCGCGAGTTCTGCAACAAGTCCCCCCACTTTAGCGACCAGTGATCGACAAACTCCGGCCGAGCGAAGAGTGCGTCAATCGTCTTTGTCCGCTTGGCTGGATCGACATCGGCGAGAAACTTGCGAGCCTCATCCGCCGTCGGCTGCAAGCCGATCAGGTCGAGCGACACGCGCCGCAAAAATTCTTCGTCGCTCGATAACTCCGACGGCGTGACCTTCAAGTCGTTGAGCTTCGCGACAACATGCTGATCGACGAAGTGGTCAGTCAGCACAGGAGTCGGTTTGAAATCAGGCTTGCGATTGAGCACGATCAACCGCGCGGCCGCAAACTTTCGCTCGAAGCGAGCGACAACCGCCGACTCACCCAACTCGCGAGCGGTGACATGACCGACGTCAGTAACGTCCGCGACTCCTTCGGTGTTGATGTTGAAGATCGCCAACTTCGTGACGTCGCGCGTCGTTCCGTCGGTGTAGTGCGCAACCAACTGCAAGCGGTGCGATGTGCCCGGCTCGAGTACGAAACGCTCCGGGAAGACACGGACAAATTCGATCTCAGTCTTGTCGTCGAGATCACCCTTCGCACCTTGCTCGATCCACGATTGCAGAATCTTGTGCGAGAGACTTTGTTTCGTGATCCGAATGCCTCCGCGATGCGGCACGTCGCCGTTCGGTTTTGTCAGCAACAAACTTTCGCTCGGCTTGAGCAGATTGACCCGTCGGCCGAATTGATCGCTGAAGACTGCCAGGTAATCCTGAGCCGCCTCGCCCCCACGCAGCGACAACTTGAACCCGTTCTTGCCGAGCGAGTATCCGTGACACGCCCCCGCGTTGCAGCCCCCTTTCGACAGCACCGGCATCACCTCATGCCGAAAGCTGAAAGGCTTCTCGGCCGTCGGCAGTTCAACGATCACCGGCACCTGCACCGTCTGCCCCGCCACCTGCACCGTGATCTGCGTCTGCCCGGACTTCAACGGCTTCACCCAACCGTTCTCGATGACGGCGATCGAGGGATCGGCACTGGTCAACACAGCTTGTTGCGAAAGATCGACCGCAAAGCCGTCGGCCGTTC
>JANNDA010001044.1:0-1601 GCA_031387195.1 Planctomyces sp.
CACGGCCTTCCAATTTTTCTCGCGCACTGCGAGCACGCTGCCGTCGTCTGATCTCCAGATGACTCGGCGTTCCTTGAGCGGTTGATTGTGTTTCAGTACCTCAACCAGCGATCGGCCATCAACTTGTCCCAGCGGTCGAGAAACCAACGCCAATTTCGCGAGCGTTGGCAGGATGTCCCAGAGTCCGACCATTTCCTCCGAGACTGTTCCTGCCGGGACTTGTCCTGGCCACCGTACCAGAAAGGGGACTCGCAGGTTTCCTTCGCGCCAGCCCTGATCGGAGTGCGAATAACTTCCGGCACTGCGAGTCTCTTGAATCAACGAACTCAGAGCCGGATCTGGGCCGGAAGTCGCGGTGAAGAACAGACACGTACGATTCGACAAGCCGAACTCGTCCAACGCTCCCACGATTCGCCCCGACGTCGCGTCCACGTGCCGCATCCGTGTGGCGTAGTCCTCGGCATTCAGCGAGCGACTGGCGAGATCTTCAAAAGCTCGAATTGAGACGTGCAAGAAGAACTGATTCGAGCGGCTGCGTGCGTCGCGCAGAAACGAGCGGACTTCGCTGATGAGGAAGTCGGTCTGCGAGACTTGGCGTTGGCCGTTGGCGTTGTTTTCCAGTGTGATTCGCTTGCCGTTCAGCAACGCCCAGTCGGGGAATTCGCTCGAAGCGACATTCCAACCGCTGCTCTCTTCATAACCCTGATTCGTGGGGGACGAATCCTCGGACCATTCACCGATCAATGCGGTCTTGTAGCCCGCGTTCCACAAAATTTTTGGGAGCACTCCCGTCGCTCGTCCGGAGGGGTTGGCCAGCGCGAAGTGAGCTGTCAGCAACGCCGATCGCGAAGCGGCTGGGTTCAGCCCGGAATAGCACTGCGTGAATCGCAGACCGTCAGCGGCCAGTTTGTCCAAGGCCGGAGTTTCCCAGCGCGTCTGGCCATAACAGCCGAGATCACCGACACCCAGCCGATCGACGGTGATCAACAAAAGATTCGGCGACTGCCGAGCCGCTCCCATGCGGACCTGACGATTCGCCTGCTGGATAGCCGCTCGGTTTTTTTGCCGAGCTTCCGACAGGATCACGTCCGCCGAAGCCAACTGCTGCATGAGCGGTTCAGTCACCTCACGAGTTTCCTGGGTTTCGGTCTTCTCGATTTGCTGACGCAATGTCTCTAACAACGGAGTCCGGAGCCGATCCTCACCGAGGTGAACGGGATCAAGCACAGGCTGTTCCACGGGTTGTTGCAGTGGTTTCTCAGCTTGCTCTGGTTGCGGTTGAGCGTCACAGCCCAGCAGAAACGCTATGAGGACGCCCGCGCGAAACAGAGTCGCCGTCGGAAACCAGTGCATGGGAACGCCTCGTCCGGAAGGAACCGCGCACGACAACTCGGCGTGGAGGAGAGAGGTCGAAAGCAACTCGCATTCCAATTAACGCCGCCCCGCTCGCCGTTGATACCCCGCACGGGGTAACAATAGACGCAAACCCCACCGAGCTTGCCTCGGTGGTTTTTAGGCTTTTGCACTACGCAGAGTGCTGGCTCAATCGAAATCACCCGTAGTGCAAAGGCCCTGATCCACCGAGGCAAGCTCGATGGGGT
>JANNDA010001082.1:0-2565 GCA_031387195.1 Planctomyces sp.
AATTACTCCACCGACGGTTTATATGACGAGATGTTCGACTAGGACGGGAATCCGCGCGGGCGGGCCGGTGCTTAGTCAATGCGGTAGGCCTCGCTGTCGGATGGCGAGTTGGTGCGGCGGCAAAAGGCGGCCGATCTGACGCTGCTCAACATGGGGATCACGTTTGCCGTCTACGGGCACGCGGCGGGAACCGAAAAAGTTTGGCCGTTCGACATCGTGCCGCGGATCGTCGACGCCACCGAATGGCACAAGATCGATCGCGGCCTGAAGCAGCGCATCCTGGCGTTGAACATGTTCGTGGCCGACGTCTACGGCGAGCAGCGGATTCTCAAGGAGGGGATCGTTCCGCGCGAGCTGCTTCTCTCGGCACCCTGTTATCTGCCGCAGTGCGTGGGGCTGAAACCACCCGGTGGAGTCTGGTGTCACATCGTCGGGACCGATCTCGTTCGGGATGCGGACGGCGAGTTCTATGTGCTCGAAGACAACCTCCGCTGTCCGTCGGGAGTCTCGTATGTCATCGAGAACCGCGAGGTTATGAAGCGGACTTTCCCGCAGATTTTTGGTGGGCTGAGGATTCAACCCGTCGAGGACTATCCGGAGCGGCTGCTGGAAACGTTGCAGCATGTCGCGCCGAACAACGGTCACGCTCCCAAGGCGGTCGTGCTGACACCGGGCATCTACAACTCGGCCTACTTCGAGCACAGCTTCCTCGCGCAGCAGATGGGCATTGACCTTGTGGAGGGTTCCGATCTGGTCGTGTCGGACGGTTATGTTTGCATGAGAACGACCAAGGGCTTGCAACAGGTGGACGTGATTTACCGCCGCATCGACGACACGTTCCTCGACCCGATCACGTTTCGTCCGGACTCGACGTTGGGTGTGCCAGGGTTGATGGACGTGTATCGCAAAGGGCGAGTCACACTGGCCAACGCGCCGGGAACGGGTGTGGCGGACGACAAGGCGATCTATGCCTACATCCCTAAAATCATCCGGTTCTACCTCAGTGAGGAACCGCTTCTAAACAACGTTCCGACCCGCATTTGCAGCGAGCCTGAAGACCTTCAGTTCGTGCTGGAGCACCTGCACGAACTGGTCGTCAAACCGACGAATGAGTCGGGCGGTTACGGCATCGTGATCGGCCCGCGCGCTTCTTCCACCGAGCTGCGTGAGTGTGCGGAACAAATTCGGGCGAACCCGCGGAACTACATCGCTCAGCCGGTGCTGTCGTTGTCGCGCGTGCCGACGATCGTGGACGATCATCTCGAAGGGCGGCATGTTGATTTGCGGCCGTACGTCTTGTACGGCAAAGAGATCTTCGTGCTGCCAGGCGGGCTGACACGGGTCGCCCTGCGGAAAGGTTCGTTAATTGTGAACTCGTCCCAAGGGGGCGGGAGCAAGGATACCTGGGTTCTGGCCGATCAGGGGTCAGGCGCATGCTGAGCCGAGTTGCCGATTCCGTGTTCTGGTTGAGCCGCTACATCGAGCGGGCCGAAAACATTGCGCGCTTTTTGGATGTGAATCTGCATCTGACGCTCGATCTGGGCGACAGCATCAATCAGCAGAGGTCGCCGCTCGTTGCCACGACCGGCGATCACGAAGCGTTCGCCGAACGGTACGGGCAGCCGACTCGCGAGAATGTCTGGCAGTTCCTGACATTCGACCACGACAGCGCGAACTCCGTCGTGTCGTGCCTGTACTCCGCGCGAGAGAATGCCCGCACGATTCGCGGCAGCCTGCCGTCCGAAGTGTGGGAGGAATTGAACAAGTTCTATTTGTTCGTGCGCGGGGCGGCCGTGGCCGAGACCGCCGAACGGGCCGGCGAGTTTCTGTCCGAAGTGAAACGCTTCAGCCATCTGTTGGTCGGGATCATGGAATCGCTGATGTCTCGCGACGAGGCTTGGCACTTCGCGCGGATGGGCCGCAGTATCGAGCGGGCGGACAAAACGTCGCGCATCTTGGACGTCAAGTATTTTATCTTGTTGCCGACATCGACCGACGTTGGCACACCGGTCGATGTGATTCAGTGGTCGGCGCTGTTGAAGTCGGCCAGTGCCCTCGAAATGTATCGGCGACTTCGCGGCCGCATCTCACCGGAGAATGTCGTCGGATTCCTGATGCTCGACCACGATTTTCCACGCTCCGTCCGCTATTGCCTGCATCGTGTCGAGGAGTCGCTGCGAGCGATCACGGGGTCGTCACCCGGTTCGTTTCATTCGCTGGCCGAACGGAGAATCGGTCGGCTCCGCGCGGAGTTTGAGTTCACTCAACCAACCGACATCATCCAGATTGGACTGCACGAGTTCATTGATGCGTTGCAGTCCAAGCTCAACGATCTGGATGCGGCGATCTTCGACGCATTCTTCGCGGTGCGACCGCTCGCGGCCGAACCGCTGGCGACGCAAATGTCGTCACAGAGTCAGACGCAAACGCAGACCGGCTCATCGACAGAATGAACGCGACGCGACGTTGGCAAGACTCGCCGGAGGATGGGCAGGGCCATCGCCTTGTTGGGTTTGCGCAACCTGTGGGGTGGGACCAGCGGCGCTTCGCCGCGCCGGCCCACCA
>JANNDA010000117.1:0-5039 GCA_031387195.1 Planctomyces sp.
GCCACGCTTCGTCGAAGTGCAGCGTGCCGATCTTGCCGTCGAGCATCTCGCGCAGCGTTTCGACGTTGTAAATGATCCCGTCATAAGTGCTCTGTGTGATGGTCAGGATGCGCGGAATCCGATCGGGATGCTTCGCCTGCGCCGCCTGAGCAAACGGGTTCGCTTCGATCTTTTTCTGAATGTTTTCCGGCGTGAATTCAGACAACGGAATCGGGCCGATGATGCCCAGATGATTGCGTGTCGGCGTCAGAAACACCGGCACTGCTCCGGTCATGATGATCGAATGCAAAATCGACTTATGGCAGTTGCGATCGACGACGACGATATCGCCCGACGCAACCGTCGAGTGCCACACCATCTTGTTGGACGTCGATGTGCCGTTGGTCACGAAGAAGCAATGATCGGCGTTGAAAATGCGTGCGGCATTGCGTTCCGAGGCTGCGACCGGGCCGGTGTGATCCAGCAGTTGGCCGAGTTCTTCGACCGCGTTGCAAACGTCGGCTCGCAGCATGTTCTCGCCAAAGAACTGGTGAAACATCTGACCGACGGGACTCTTGAGAAACGCGACGCCGCCCGAATGTCCGGGGCAATGCCACGAGTACGAACCATCTTGAGCGTAATGGACCAGCGCACGAAAGAACGGCGGCGGCAGACTGTCGGTGTAAGCCTTCGCCTCGAGGATGATATGCCGAGCGACGAACTCCGGCGTGTCTTCAAACATATGGATGAAGCCATGCAGTTCGCGCAAGATGTCGTTGGGGATGTGCCGCGAAGTGCGGGTCTCGCCGTAGAGATAGATCGGAATTTCCGCGTTCTTGCGGCGGATCTCCTCGATAAAGGCACGCAGATTCAGCATCGCGGGATCGAGCTCCGGCCCCGGCGTGAATTCCTCGTCGTCGATCGACAAGATAAAGGCGGACGCCCTGCTCTGCTGCTGAGCGAACTGCGATAGATCGCCGTAGCTCGTCACCCCCAGCACTTCAATTCCCTCGCGTTCGATCGCTTCAGCCAGCGCTCGAATGCCCGATCCCGATGTGTTCTCTGTCCGAAAATCCTCGTCGATGATGACGATGGGAAACCGAAACTTCATTGTGGTACTCCGAGGACACTCAGCAGGGTGAGAACGGCAAATAATCGGGGCGGAGAATACAAACTGCATGTCCGCTTGGCGAAGCGCAGCTTGGCCGATTTGTCTCCAGCCGACGAATCAATTTTTGCCGACCACTGGTATGCACAACACCGGTCGGCTAACAACTCGATCAATCATGAATCAGGCAGGCGAGCGGGGCGGCGTCAGCCACATGAACAAGCGGCGAATTCACCAGGGGGCTGACGCCGCCCCGTTCGCCAAGTCAATTGACCCCACGAAAGTCACTCAAACAGGAGTCCGCAAATGGCAGAAACTCGGCGAGAGTTTATGACGCAATCAGCGACACAGTTGGCGGCGATTGGCGCGGGTGCCGCCGTGGCCCAGGCACAACAGCCTGCGGCCACCGATGCCGCGAAGCCGGCCGCTCCGCCGGATGGCAAAGCTTGGCGAGTCGGTGTGATTTCATCGCGGATCAAAGGGAAGCCACAGCGGATCAACGGACATACGTGGCACTTCGCGCAATACCTGCATCCGACCATCGAACTGAAAACAGCGCAAAAACATCTCGATCCCGGCAACCAGAAATACTTTGAATTGATCGTGCGTAATCCGGCGGCCAACTTCGGCCTCTTGCCGTTTCCGGATACGCGGATCACGCACTACTACGAACAAGACCCGGCGATCGCTCAACTCTTTGCCGATTCGTTTCCCGGAGTTCAAGTCGCGACGTCGATCGAGAAGATGGTCAGCGAAGTCGATGCGGTGTGGCTCGGTGACGCATCGGGCACCGGTGACGATCATTTCGATTTGATCGCTCCGGCTCTGGCAAAAGGACTGCCGACGTTTTGCGATAAGCCGATCGGTGAGACCGTGGCAGGGACGCGCAAAATCCTGGAGTTCGCTCGTCAACACAAAGCACCGCTGATGTCGGGGAGTATCTTCAGCTACGAATGGGGCGTCGAAGAAGTCCGGCGGTTATTGGCGAAAGGAGATGTCGGCGAGATTCAATACGTCATCGCCAGCATGGCGGGAGGTTACTCGCCCGAAAGTTGGTTCATTTACGGGCAACATCCCTGTTGGTCGGTCGTCACGCTGCTCGGTGCCGGGATCGATGCGGTGAGCCTGTATGCTCGCGGCGCGGCGGCTCACGGACTGGTGACATACCCGGATCGAGCGCCCGCCGAAATTTGGTACGGCCGTCCGGATCTGTCGGGAAGCTATAACGAAACCAGCGTGCATTTCACGAAGGGACTGTATCGCTACGGACCGCCGATCGAGGGCAATTTCTGGTTCGGTCATCACTATGAGATGTTCAACATGGCTCGCGCATTCCGCGAGATGATCCGTACTCGCGTCGAGCCTGTCTCGCATCAAGCGATCCTCGCGGTCACCGCGATGATTTATGCCGGAGCGAAGTCGCTGACGGAAAAGAGCCGCCTCGTTTCACTGGCCGAAGTGCTGGCCTGACTCATCCGCGCGGGAGGTAAAAGAAGCCCCGCTTTTTATGTAACCCGAAGCGTGAGCGAGGGAGAACGCTGCACAACGCCAAGAATTCGGAGTCTTCTGGAGTACTCGCTCACGCTTCGGGTTAGTTACCGCTGGTAGATCGGCAAGTAACCGTTGTCGAGTTGTAAGATCGTGGAATTCATCGCTGTCGTGTAGACGTCACCGATATGCCCCTCTTTCCAGGAGCCGTTGGCGGTCTGCTTACTGAGAATCTCTTTGCCGATGTCCGCGAGGTACTTGTTCCACTCCTCGTCGCCGAGCCGGTACACGACTTGCGCGTAGTAGTAATGAGCGTAGTGCCAATTGCCAAAGAGCTGTTGGTTCGAACTCGTTTTGCCCGGCCAGATGTTTTGTTTGCAATACTCCATCATCTTCTTCACATTCTCGGATTCGCCGTACTCGCCCGCGTTGAACATCGCCGCTACGGCCGCCGCAGTGATCGGTGGACGAGGACCGCCGCCGCGAATGCTGTATTGCACGCCCCCTTCGGATGTCGTGCAGTCTTGGATGTATTTCTTCGCCTTCTCGATGATCTCTTTGGGAACCGGAATCCCCGCGTTGCGACAGGCCCGCAGTCCTTGCACTTGAGTGATGCAGGTGGAACCTTCATCGAAGTTGGGCTGATCTTTGGCGGAGACATATCCCCAACCGCCTCGTTCGGTCTGAGCCAGAGCGGAGAACTCGACGGCTTTGATAAGCACTCGTTTGAGATCGGCTCGGCGTTCGGCGTCTTCCTCTTCGCCGTAAACCTGCGACAGAAAGAGCATCGAGAAGCCGTGCCCGTAGGTGTAGTGAAAGTCATCCTTGAATCCGACCAACCCCGACGGTTGCGCCATGTCCAAGAGATAATCGACCGCCAGCCGAATGTTCTTGGCGTACTTGCCGCGCGTCGTCGTCGAGCCTTCCGCCAAGAGTGCGTTGCCGGACAGCGCGGTCATTGCCACGCGGTACTGTCCTTGATTCGCTTCCCAATAACCCTGTCGCCGTTGCTCGCGCGCCAAGAAATCCAGCGCTCGCGTCACCGCTGCCGAAATCTTCGGATCTTTTTTCTTCTTGCCGGCGTGTAACGGCTGTGCCAACAGCATCGCCGCGAGAAAGACCACTAGCAAAGTGAGGCGACGTCGCATGAGTAAAACCTCGGTGAGGCGTGAATGATCACCAACCGAGGCAAGCTATCAGCCACAACAACGAGCGGCTAGAGACGAATGAAGCGGTTTGCGGGGAGGGAAGACAGGACCGATAACCAATGACCAATCTCTGCTCTCCTGGTTGCCCAATTTCCTGTTCAACGCTCATTCATACTTGGCGATCTTCGGCTCCGGCAGTTCGGCGATCAGTCGCTTGATCACGGTTTCGGGAGTGACCCCTTCCGCTTGCGCTTGAAAGTTCGTCGAGACTCGATGCCTCAGAACGGGGATCGCGACTTTGCGGACATCTTCGATGTTGATAGCCGGGCGACCGTCCATCGCCGCCATCGCTTTCGCACCTGCGATCAAGAACTGACCGGCTCGTGGACCGGCTCCCCAGCCGACGAGGTCTTTCACAAACTTCGGGGCGGATACGTCACTCGGTCGAGTCGCGCGAACTAATCGCGCCACGTAATTGATCGTCAGCGGCGCGGCTTCGATCATGTTGATCTGCTTTTGCAGATAGACGATCGCGTCGGCGGACAGCACCTTGCGGACTTCCGGTTTCTCCATCGACGAACTTGCCGCGAGAATTTGCTCTTCGTGCTCCAGTTCGGGGTAATCGACGATGACGTTGAACATGAACCGATCGAGCTGCGCTTCGGGAAGCGGATAAGTTCCCTCTTGCTCAATCGGGTTCTGAGTGGCGATGACGAAGAAAGGTTCGGGAAGTTTGTACGTCGTTTGACCGGCGGTGACTTCTCGTTCTTGCATGGCTTGCAGCAGCGCGGCCTGAGTCTTCGGCGGCGTGCGGTTGATTTCGTCGGCCAGCAGGATGTTGGTGAAGACCGGGCCGTTGACGAAGCGGAACTCTCGGCGTCCGGCTTCGTTTTCGTCGAGCACGTTCGTGCCCGTGATGTCCGACGGCATCAGGTCCGGCGTGAATTGAATTCGCTTGAACTGCACGTCCAGAATCTGCGCGATCGTGCTGACGATCAGGGTCTTGGCGAGCCCCGGCACACCGACCAACAGGCAATGTCCGCCGGTAAAAATGGCCGCGAGGATTTGTTCGATGACCGCCTCTTGGCCGACGATGACCTTGTGCAGTTCGGTCACCATGAGTTCTCGGCGGCGGCGGAATTTGTCCAGGAACTCATCAAAATCGCGTTTCTCGGCCAAGGGAGGCTCGCTTTCGTCGCGGGTCACGGATTGTTGGCCGTGCGGTACGGGGGAATTGCCGATCGACTTTCAAGCTGATCGCTCGTCGCGGCAGCATGAAGTAGCCGATTGAGGGAGGGGATTGTAAAAGGCTCGGC
>JANNDA010001154.1:0-6029 GCA_031387195.1 Planctomyces sp.
GAACGGCAGCGTGAGCGTATCGACCACAAGCGGTTCTTGTTTGTTCGAGACAACCCCCTGCGTCGTGATCTCCGCCGTCCAACGTGCGGGGCCGGGCAGAGTCAGTTGTCGCAACGACGATTTGCCTTTGTCGTCCCTCCGAGGTTGTGAACTTTTCGTGGGATAAGCTTCCAGCTTGTCACCTTCAAAAGCAGTTCCGACAAGCTGGAAGCTTATCCCACGTAAATCTTCACAGTCCCTCCGTGTATTCCGTGTCGTCCGTGTCCCACTCTCTTTTGTTTTGGACACGGACGACGCGGATTTCACGGAGGTTGGAAACAGCAACTTCACCGTGATTGGCGTCTCGTGCGGAGCGACTTTGACTGTGATCGGGCTCATTCCATCGCCTCGATCGAGCGTCCCGACTGCCGCGTCTGCGACGAGTTCCACCTTCGCCCCCGCTGCTGCGACGAGCAGTTCCAACTCATCCGCCGACGGCGCAATTTCCAGCTCGCGCGTGATGCACGTAACGCCGTCGATCGTCTCCAACCACGGCGACTCCAGAACCTCAACTTCTTTCGCACCGACCGTGTACTTGAACACGATCCGCTCACCGTGCCGATACAGCCCACGGTACTTGGCCCACTCGCGCGGCAGCGGGCCGAACGGTTTCGGGCGAGGATCTTTCCAAGATCCTGCGAGCGACCATCCGGGTTGTCGCGGCGACGAAAAGATCGGCGCGGCACCGATGCGCGGCGGGCCGATGATGCCAAACCGAGCTGGATCGTACTTCAAGAATTCGCCGGACCAACCGCAGGTGACGCGGAGCAGTTCCGTATCAAACAACACCGACGCTTCTTGTTTCTCACCGATGCGAACCGCGATCCCTTTCAAGGTCATCTCAGTCGGTGTCCAGATCGTCGCGCTGTAGAAGCGACCGACGTCCATAGTTTGCAGCCGGTTATCGACCGAATCTTGTTCGGTCCACTTGAAGCCGACCGCCTCGACGCCCCAATGATTCTTCTTCATCGCCGCTTGAATCGACGTCTCGCTCGCGTCGGAGCCAGCGACATCAACTACTTTTTTTTTGCAGACTCCGGCAGCCCATCAACGCTGCCGGGGAGCCACGCTTTCATCTTCTTCGGCGACGCATCAATGAAACTGTTTCCCGCCGTAATGCCATCGAAGTTCCACAAGCCGAGTGTTGTGTCATCGGCTTTGAACGCTTCTGTCGGCACTCGATCAACCGCTCGCAAGCCGCTGGAGAACCGAACGTCGTCGATCAGTCCGTCGCAGTCGATGACTTGATCGACCAGCGTGCCGAAGGCCAACTCACCCGCCGCTGGCTTGAGGTCCACACCGAAAGCTCCGTTGATCGACTTCACTTCTTGATCAGCACCTTGCTTGCCATCGACGAACAGCCGAATGCGAGTCGGCTCGAATTGCATCGCCACGAAATGCCATTTGCCGTCGGCGATGTCGATTGTCGCTCGCGTATGGTCGGGCATCAGGCCGGGTGTGTAGACCGTGAAGTGTCCGCTGCCGGGCGAGGAGAAAAGTTCCCAGTGCGTCGGCGAGGACTTCAATTCGTTGGCGATCACAATGTTGTACGACGCTTTGCTGTCGAGCTTCACCCAGCACTCGACGGTCAACGGCAGCTTGCGAAATTCATCGCGATGATTCACGAACGCGCCACCGTAGCGAGCATCGAGCGCGCCGCCGAAACGACCTTCGGCAAACGGCTTGTCTGATTTGCGCGGAGTGGGAGCAACAACCTGCGTGATGCCGCCGCGTTTCAACGAATCTTCCAACGTCCACGGACTTCCCGCTCGGAAGAGCGTGTTCTCCGTGATCGCCACCGGCGGATCGAAGCTGATGTTGTCTTGCCGTGCGGCCCAGACACTCCCGCGACGGATCAATGCACCCGCTTTGCGAATCGACACGTCGCCGTGTCCCAGCACCGTTTGAAACACGCGAGCCTTCTCGTACTCGTAAGCCCACGCGAGCGGCTCGTCCTGCTTCGTCACCTTTGACGTCGCCGTGATCAGCGGCATGATCGGCAACGGGCCTTGCTGACGGAAATAGAGTTCGTCATCCGTCTCGAACGACTTCAATCCGGCCGTGATGGGATGCTTTTCGCCAGCGGCCGTAAGATCGACGCGGAAGGGCCCGAACGCATCATGGCCGCTGAGTCCTGGCTTGTGATCCCAAACTCGGCGGACGATCTTCGT
Source organism: Planctomyces sp. (assembly GCA_031387195.1). Classification (GTDB taxonomy): domain Bacteria; phylum Planctomycetota; class Planctomycetia; order Planctomycetales; family Planctomycetaceae; genus SXKJ01. The sequence goes on from JANNDA010001154.1 coordinate 2,211, forward strand.
GCGGAACTCCGGCCAGTCCGCCTCTTTGTTGGGGAGCGTGTCGGTCCAACTGCCGTTCGCAAAGTGAATGACCGACAGCCCGCCGCCATCTTTGCAGAACTTCTGCAAGCCGGCCTTCGCCGCATCGCTCAACGCGGCCCGATCCCAACTGCTGTAGTTGAGGATGAGCGCATCGTAGCTCGTTCCCCCGTAGCCCGGTTTTTCAAACCGGGCAAGCATCGGACTTCCGGACACCGCTTGCTCGCCCGGTTTGGAAAATCGGGCTACGGACGGCGTGGCGGTCACGTTGGCCAAGTCTTCCGGATTCTCCGTCACGTTCACAAACACGCGCGGGTCTTGTTCGAGAACCGGGATCAACGCGGCGGTCGTCTTGCGCCAGTCGTGAGCCGGATGATTGTGGCCGGTGACGATCAACAACCGGATCGGCTCATCCATCGTCGATTGCACGCCGCCGTCTGGCACTTCAACACCTGCCGTCCAGACAATCGCGTTGAGGATCGTTCGCCGAAAACTCTCGTCCCACCAGTTTTGAAAGTAGTGCCCGCCGGTCGTCCCGAAACCGCGACCGCCGTCTTTGCGTTGCACTGCCCAAGCGACGGTGTTGTCCTTCTGCTGACCGGGCGGTTTCGTTTGCCAGATCGGCTGCACGCGTTCGTCGCCGTCGCGGAAGCGGAGGTTGAAATAAAATTCCTCTTTGACGGTGAAGGGTTTCACACCGCGAGTGACCGGATGATCCGGCTTGCCGATCGTCACACTCGCGTCCCAGTGGCTGATTGCTGAATACCACTTGTTCGCGCCCGAACCGGTTTCGTAGTCGAAGTAACCGCCGACCCATTCGGTGATCTGGTCGTGAACTCGGCTGGGATTGAACGTGGTCCAGTGAAATTGAACGAAGCCGCAACCGCGTTGCATCTGCCGTTCGAGCGTCTTGAAGCGTTCGCCGACATACAGCGGATGATCGGTCAGATTGCGATCGCCGCCGTCCGAGATCATCACAATCGTGTTCGCGTCATCGAGCGTCTTCTCATCAGTCGGCCAACCTTTGAAGTGCGCCTCGACGACCAGCTTCCCTTTCACGTTGGACGATGTGTCGAGCAGATCCTTCAACAGGATGACGCTCTTTTCATACTCGTGCGTGTGCTTACCGTGCCCCGTGATCGGCCCAGCGATGAGCACGACCTTCTTCGCCCCTTTTTCTTCAGCGGCAACCGATTCGGCAAACGCCATTAGGCAAACAGAGATTGCGAGCAGTGACAGAGGCAATCGCAACATCATTCAGTCCTCAGAAGCAGTTCGAGAAAGTCGATTTCCGTGTTGTGGTCCTTCGACTGAGTCACGCTAACGGCGGCTATGTTGGTCAGCAATCGACTCGCTCGCGGTACTCTGGCACTCTTGCCCGTCTGTCTTTGTATCGAGAACATCCGACTTAACACTCAGCCTAATCAGTGCCATCCGCCGATTTGTTCTGGACAGGCTCGGCGATTCGAGCGAACGGATGATTGAATGAGATACCGTGAAGTGATCAAACTGCTGGAGGCCGATTGCTGGTTTCACGAACGGACCGTTGGCAGTCACATGCAGTTCCGGCATCCTAACAAGCCAGGGACAGTCACCGTGGCCGGAGGTGGCAAACTCGCCAATGAAGTTCCGCCAGGAACGCTGAACAGCATTCTTAAACAAGCTGGTTTGAAATGAGGTCTGCGATGGATTACGTCGTTGTGATTGAGAAGTCAGGTGATGGGTCGTATTCGGCCTATGTGCCGGACCTGCCTGGTTGCGTGACGAGTGGCAACTCGGTGGATGAAGTCCGAGTACTCATCGAAGAGGCTGTGATGCTGCATATCGATTCGTTGCGCAGCCACGGAGAAGTCGTTCCCGTTCCAGCGACCACGGTACACACCATTCATGCCGCCTGATCTGCCGAGAAACTCTTTGCCAGTTTGAAGCTCCGGAACAATCCGGTGCCTGACCCCTGTGCCCCAGAAAAGGAGCTGCAATGCGTTTGCCGCGAAGTATTGCTCTGATCGTGGTGGCGTTGGCTCTGACGATTTCATCAGCCACCGCGCGGGCTCAATCGCCTGCGATCAAAGTGGGGGCGTTCGCGATGGACGTTACGCCGCTGAAGTTTCCGGTCTCGATGAATGGCAATATGCAGGACCATCCGGCGCTGCGAGCCCATGATCCGTTGCACGCTCGCTGCTTGGTTCTGGGTGACGGCCAGACGCGGATCGCAATGGTCGTGGTCGATAACTGCTTGATCCCGCGCGAACTCATGGACAGCGCCAAGCAGCAAGCTCAAGAACTAACCGGCATCCCAACCGAGCGTATCTTGATCTCAGCAACTCACTCGCATTCGTGCCCGGCTGTCACCGGAGCTTTTCAGGTCGAGCAAGATGCCGACTACGTCACGTTCTTGGCAGAACGGATCGCCGCCGGGATTAAGCAGGCGGCCGACAATGTGGCTCCCGCGAAGATCGCTTGGGGAGTCGGTCGCGATGAGACGCAGGTCTTCAACCGCCGCTGGTGGCTCAAGGAACCGAGTGCCGAGTCGAATCCGTTTGGCCTGATCGACAAGGTCCGCATGAACCCCGGTTATGCGAATCCGAAGGTGACGAAGTCCGCTGGGCCAGTTGATCCGGAAGTGAGTTTCCTCAGCGTACAGTCACCGAACGGACGGCCGCTGGCCTTCTGGGCGAACTATTCGTTGCATTACGTGGGCGGAACGGGCAGCGGAGATCTTTCGGCCGATTACTTCGGCGCGTTTGCCGAACGGATCAGCCAACTGTTGCAAGCGAACGGACCTACCAGCGGCCCCGCTCAACCAGCGTTCGTCGGCGCGATGACGAACGGCACGAGCGGAGACGTCAACAACGTCAACTTTGCACTCACGATGCCCCCGAAGTTCGCACAGTACGAAAAAATGAAAGCGGTTGCCGACAGCGTCGCAACCGCCGCGGCGGTAGCGCACTCGAAGGCCGAGTATCGTTCCACCGCGTCGATTGCCATGCGTGAAACCGAGATCGAACTCAAGGTCCGCAAGCCATCCGCCGAAGACATCGCGCGGGCGAAGGAGCGTCTCGAAAAGGCCGGAACGTTTCCGTACAAGACGATGGCCGACATCTACGCTCGCGAAACACTCAAAGTGGCCGAGTACCCGGACACGGTCAAACTCAAGCTGCAAGCCATTCGCATCGGCGAGCTGGGGATCGTGGCGATCCCGTGTGAAGTCTTCACCGAAATCGGTCTCGAACTCAAACGCCGCAGCCCGCTGAAGCCCACATTCACGATCGAACTGGCGAACGGCTACAACGGCTACCTGCCCACGCCAGAACAACATGATCTCGCCGGCTACGAAACTTGGCGAGCGCGGTCGAGTTACTTGGAAGCCGGTGCTTCACCCAAGATCGTTGAGGCACTGCTGAAACTACTGGATGAAGTCAGTCAATCGAAGTCGCCGTAGCCGGGATTATTCATGGTTATTTTGATTGGTTGGCACAAGTCGTTTAACCGCAAGCCGCAGGCGTGCGCGTCTGCACGTCCAGTGAGCAGCAGCAGCAGCGCGTTTTGCGAACGCGCGTGCCTGCGGCGTGCGGTTAAACCCATTTTCCGCACCCTTAGAAAATAGCATAGAGAACAGAATTGCGCTATTCACCCATAGTCGCTAAACCCCGGTTTTGTATTTTGCTTGGTATGGACATCACTCCGACGCCGAAGGCGCGGCGATGGGGAGTCTCGCGGTGATTGCGCCGTTGCTCAAACGCATGCGTGTGGCTGAGATCATCGATCAGCACCTGCCTGTGGATGCGCAGGCGGAGTTTC
>JANNDA010001169.1:0-1890 GCA_031387195.1 Planctomyces sp.
ACCTGCGCCCCGCCGAACGAGCGATTCGCCATCAAGCCGGCGTAGTCGCGCTGGAAGGGAACTCCCTGAGCGACGCACTGATCGATGATGCTCGTACTGACCGAGGCCAAGCGATAAACGTTGGACTCACGGGCGCGGAAGTCGCCCCCCTTGACCGTGTCGTAGAACAACCGCCAAACGCTATCGCCGTCGTTGCAATAATTCTTCGCCGCGTTGATGCCGCCCTGAGCCGCGATGCTGTGAGCTCGGCGAGGCGAATCTTGAAAGCAGAACGATTTGACGTTGTAGCCGAGTTCCGCCAGTGAGGCCGCCGCGCTGGCACCAGCCAAGCCGGTGCCGACGACGATGACCGTAAACTTGCGCTTGTTCGAGGGGTTGACCAGTTTGAGGTCAAACTTATGCCGCTCCCACTGAGTCTGAATATCGCCTGTCGGCGCATTCGACTTCAGCCGATCCGAGCCTTGAATTGCTGCCACAGTCGCTTCAGCCATGAGGCCGACTCCTGCAAGTTCGTGTTTCGCTGTTAGGCGAGATTACTGAATTACCGACCGATGAGATTACTGCTTGGAACATCGACACCTTCCAACGTTCCCGGCGGCGGTGTCGGTACGGAAGAAAGAGGTCGGTCTGTCGGAGTCACTGCGGATATTGTCGGCTGCGACTGCTGGCTGCTGTTATGGCTCGGTTGCCAGACCAGAGCGAATGATGCGAAGCCAACTCCGATTGCGATTGCGAACAGCAGGCCAACCAACTTGATGGTCGGCGTATATTTCGGATGGTTCAGGCCCAGCGATTGAAACGCACTCGAAAACCCGTGAGCCAAATGAACCGCGAGGAACAGGCAGCCGACGCCGTAGCCAATCATGGTGAGCGGTGTGCTCAACAAGGCTGCCGCTTTGTCGTAGGGCGTTTTTTCGACGGTGCCATTGAAGTACAGGGCTTGATCACGAATCTGCAACTCCGTGCCGAATTTGAAGTCGATCATGTGCAGGACGAGAAATCCCAGGACTCCGATGCCGGTGAATAACATCCATGAATCGGGTCGCCACATCTCTTCCGAGTTGCGACCAACTTGCTTCGATTGCTTCATCGCGTAGCCGACTTTGCGAGCAAGCCGGTTTTCAGCAGAGACCTGCAAGGCAATCACAATGTGGGCGATGAATAAGGAAAAGAGTCCGATTTCGGCGACGACCAGCAAGCCCGCTTGCTTGTGCAAGGCGTGGGCGTAGTCGTTGTATTCCTGGGCCCCGACATAGAGCAGCAAGTTGCCAGCCAAGTGAGCCACCAGGAACCCGCACAGCAGCAACCCGGTGATCGCCATGACAAACTTCCTGCCCACCGAGGTGGACAAGGCTTTTATCAGCCAGCTCAAGGTCGACTCCTTTACTCGCGGAGAATTTGTGGAATGTTGAAGTAGGTCAGTCGTAGCACAGGCGGCTCGCCTGTGATTCCCTCAGTGCCCGTGATTTCCTCTGTGAAACACGAGCAAGCGAGCCGCCCGCTCTACGTTTCTCACCGAGCCATCCCGTCACAAGGCGGCGGATTATAGGCCCGGTCATCTGGCCTGCAATCGACTCGCGCATGCCACTTTTGACTCGGAGAAAGAGATCACGGGCGCAAGTTGATCATGCCGACCGAACGACCATAGTTGATGATCAATTCGCCGGGCGTCAGGCCGTAGCTGCGAGCGAGCGACTCTTCGAGCGTGTAGCCCTCTTTGATTCCCAGAATAAACACGCGGTATCGTCCCGGATCAATTTTCAACATGAAGTTGGTCAGGTTCGATGCGATGCCGTATTGGGCTGACGAAAGCTGCGCGCCGGGCTCGAAAAAGTCCGGCCCCAGCGAATTGGTCTGGCGAATCAATTCAATACCGGCCTTCTGCCGTTG
>JANNDA010001226.1:0-6040 GCA_031387195.1 Planctomyces sp.
CTTTGTTCCCCGCCGACTGCAGCTCGCTGACCCAATAGAACGCATCGTCAAAGCAGACCACACCGAGTTGATCGCGAGCCCCCAGCAGTTCGGCCGCCGCCTTCGCCGCTTCCTTCGCCATCTCCAGCTTCTGACCCGACATCGAACCCGATCGGTCGATAACCAATACCATCGCGAGGCTCGGCTTGTCCTTTTCTTTCTCGAAGTCCGATCGCACTGGCAAGATTTCTTCGAGCACCGTTTTGTAATAACCGCCGAGGCCAAACGACTGATCGCCACCGAGCATCAGGAACCCGCCGCCGAGGTCTTGCACGTAAGTCCGAGCGAGTTCCATTTGCCGCTGAGTCAACGCGGTGGCCGGCACGTTCGACAGCGCCAGCAGTTCGTAATTCTGCAAGTCCGACAATTCCTCCGGCATCCCCTGCGGCGGGCGGACATCGACTTGAATGTCCTCCTGCTGCAACGCGAACACGAGATGCTGCGTCAGCTTCGGATCGCTATCGATGAGCAACACTCGCGGTTGCCCCGACGTGAAAACCAAACCGGTATCGCTGTTGTTGTCGAGCAGCGTGTCCTGCTTGAGCCCGCTGATCCGCGCGGAGTATTCGGCCAATCGTTCCCGTTGAATCGCTTGCTGAAAGCGAAACTTGTTCTCCCCCTTCTTCAGCGGCTTCGTCTCCGACAGAACTTTGTGAGCCCCGCGATAAACCTCGATCAGTCCTTCATCGTCGTGATTTGAGTCAATCACGACTTCGACATAAAACGGCTCCCCTTCGCGCACCTGAGCCGGCACCTTCACCGCCGAGACTTGTGCCTCCGGATCATCGCGCGTCGGCAGCGGTACCGTCGTGATCGGAATCGGCTCGCGATTCCGTCCCCCTCGTTGAGCGGTCGCCAACGCCGCCTGCAACGCATCGCCTCGCGTTTGATTCCCATCCGTCAGCAACACAATCCGCGGCACATAATCCGGCGGCATCGCCGCCGCCGCCGCCTCAATCGCCGCCGCGATATCGGTCCCATCGACGTACCCGTCTCGCCCAACGTAGCCGTCTCGCTCCGCGAGACGAGCCGATCGCGCCCCGCCCCCGTCACTCGCCTCACCGCCCGCCGTTTCCCCCTCGACCTTCAAGCCCGTCGGCCGCTCCCTCGACACTCCCCCCGGCCGCACGCCAAACGGCACAAACGCAATCCGATCTTCCGCCCCAATCACCTTCGCCGCCAACAGCTCATCCAAAAAACGATCCGCCACCGAATCTTTTTTCTTCGGAGCATTCGCCTCCACAACCCCCGGCAACGGCTCCGCGCCAACGCTCAAGCTCTGATCCACCGCCACAATCACAAACTGCCGAGCCGTCGGCCGCAACAACGTCAGCCCCGCCAACGACAACACCAGCAGCAACACAATCGCGACGCGCACTCCCGTCGAGACAGCCCGCTGCCACCGCGCGAAATCCACCAAGCTCCGCCGGAAATACCACACCACCCACGGCACCGCGACGAACGCCGCCAGCCAGCCAGGATGTGTGAATTCCAGTCCGTAATGCAGGTCAGTCATTGATATCCCTACTCACGCAAAACACCTCACTCAAGTTGATCAATTCGATTTACTGTCAGCGGCCTGAATGACCCAACGATTGTCAATAACTACACTTACTTTTGAGCCAACTTCAAATGCAATCCATTCCGAAAATGGCCGTCCGTCGAAGAATACCGAGTTCAGGACTCCATTGAAGTTTTGGAGTTCGAGAACCGTATTGTTCACTCGAGATTGTGGACTCGATCGCACCCAGTCCAATATCTGCATGATGCCACGGCGAGTCTCAATCAGATCAAGTGGATCGCTCGCGATGATCTTTCGCCAGAAGTCATCATCGAAATGCACCGCAGATCGCACTCGAACGTCAGAAGGCATCCCACTCAGCCAGAGACTCATCAAGTCCTCGCGAGTTGGCAAAGGGAAGTGTTCTGCGCGTGGCAAACTGGGGCATAGTCGGCAAAGACGATTCCACTCTGCCGTTGGAATCATCACGGAGTCTTGAATTGCGTTTTGTTCTCTCAACCATCCGTCATACGTTTCTGCCCAATTCGGGCGAACCCAAATGAGTAGTTCTCCAATGTTCGCAATTCGAGCAAGTCCGGTTTGCGCACAGCCGGAATGCCCACAAGACTCGCAGACTATTGGCTGAACAAGACTTGATTGCCAGTCAGCAGACTCAATGCAGTTAGATAGCATCGTGTCGCCTGCAAACAACTTTGTCCACTTGAACTTTGTCCACTTTGAAAGCGGCATGTCCTGGAGCGGCGGTATCCATTCTTGTAGGGTTAGTGAGTCGCAATAAATCATCGTAGGCTCCGCGGGAGATTCTGTTACGCGATCACGCGCCGCTGATAAGCCCACCACTCGACCGCCATCATCAGCCACGCAAACGCGATCAACCAAAACCACACCGGTCGATTGCCCAGCAAGCTCGCCGAGACCACGGTCGTCGGCGTCGCTTCGTCCGATTTCGGAACTCGCACATCCGACTCGCTCCGATCCGCGAGGTTGCAGGCCAGTTCCAGCAACGTCGTGTCGGACTCTTCCAACTTCGTTCCGTCTTCACGTTCTGGAGTCAGCGGAGAAACGACTCGCCAGATCCCGCATTGATCGAACGGCCCCAGCGACAGTCGCTCCGCCGACATCGGTAACGTCAAGCGACGCCCATCGGGAGCGACCAATCGTAGGTCAGCCTTTCCAGGCTGCCCCGTCGCGAGTTGGACGCTCTTTTTTGGTTGCGTTGCCATCTTGGATTCATCGTCTTTTGGAGCGTTCGAGTCAGGCTGGAAAGCCTGACCTACGACTCGCAACGATGCGACTTCTATTTCAGTGATCGCTCCGGTTGGCAATGCCTCGCGCAGCTCGCCGCGGTTCTCTGTGAACCAATTCAAGGCGTTCATCATCAAGATCGGAAACGCGGTGCGCAGCGGCAGATCTCCTTCGTCGAGATTGACCGTCAGCAACAACACCTTCTGTCCCGGTCGCTCGATGACCGCCAGCAGCGGATCGCCCGCGAGCGAGCGGGCCAGCACTTTAACTCCCTCGTCACTGATAAACTTCACCTGCCGGGCTTCCGGCATCAAGACATTGTCCAGCCGCACGTGACCGAGCAGCGATGACGAGTAATCTTTGTTTTGCTGACTGACGATCGGGTTCTGCACCGGCTCACCAAGCTGCCACAGATCGCAACTTCCACGCGGATCGATCACGAGGAACGAGCCACTCGGCAATTGTTCGGGAACGTGACGATGCAAGACCGTAGTACCGCCGTTCGGCGCGGGTTTCCAACCAGACGGATCGACGCGAGACAGCGCGACCAGCGGGTTCGATTCGAAGACTTTCTGGATGAAGAGATTCCCGTCCGAGACGAGCGTTACCGGCATCACCTCACGCTTCGGCAACACGGCCCGCGCGAGGTTGTCCGCCGCGAGCGTGTCCGCTCGATCGAGCTTCGCCGTCAGATGCCCGCCCTCGGCTGATGTTTTTTCAAACGATTGGCTCCAACGCTGCCCCGGAGTCAGCTTCAGCGGCACGACATCGACGACGTCCTCGTTGAGGTCGATTTCCAAACGGCATTCGACCGCTTCGTCGGAGGCGTTCGTGACCTCCGCCAGAATTTCGTAACCGAGTGGATCAATCAAACTCCGCCGGACTTGAAACTGAGTGATGCCGACGTTGCCGACGTTTGAACCGAAGCGGAGGACCGTCATCCGTAGTGCAAGCTTCCAGCTTGCAACTAATTCGGCGGAGTTCGACTTTGCTGATTCGTCGGGAGTTGGCGGATCGGAAACATCGGGCTGCTCTTTGAGTTGCAAGCTGGAAGCTTGCACTACGTCGGTCAGCACGACGATCTCCCGCTGATGTTCGTCCTGCCGTTCGCCCAGCAACCGGCGAGCAAGTTCGACCGCCTCGGTGACTCGCGTGGGATTGTCTGTCTGAGCGACATCGTCAATCGCATGAGACAACGTGCGACCGTGGCTCGAAAATCCGCAGACGACTCGCGGAGGCCCGCCAGCAGCGACGATTGCCAGCTCATCACGAAATCGCATCCCGCCGATGACTCGCAACGCTTCGTCTTTCGCGGCGGAAAGTCGCGACGGCGAAACATCGGTCGCATTCATGCTGGCCGAGTTATCCACGATCAACACGATCCGCCGCAGTTGCCGAGTTTCCCAGGCAAAGAAAGGATCGGCGAGCGCAGCAATCAAGAGCAGAATCAGCACGATCTGAGCAACCAATGACAGCCAGTGCCGCAGTCGTTGCCATAACGAGCGCGGCTGGTGTTCGTCGTAGATCTGCCGCCAAAACAGAATCGTCGAGACCGGCACTCGCCGCAGCCGCACCTTCAAGATGTAAAAGCCCACCACCGGCACAATCAGGCCGAGCCAGAGCAGCGCAAAGGGGTTGGCAAGACTCATCGATTGCTTACTCGTGGAATAGGACCGTCAAGGGTCGGAGTAGCGTAGCCACATCCGCGCGAGAGAGAAGGGACGCCCCGCGTGTTGCGCGGTCTTCGTGGAGCACGTTTCCAACGTGCTCGTTTTCGGGCACGTTGGATAACGTGCCCCACGGCGTTGTTGCTCTCCGCGAGGCGGCTATCATGGCGACCCTCAAATTCAACCGCCGTTTCGAGCCGCATCATGGAAGTTGTTCCCACGCCTGCCTCAGGCACCTACACCGTTCTCGCTCGCCGCTATCGCCCACAGGGGTTCGAGGAGGTGATCGGGCAAGAGCACATCGCGACCTCATTGCGAAACGCGATCCTCTCCGGGCGAGTCGCGCACGCCTACTTGTTTACGGGCGCACGTGGAGTCGGCAAGACATCGACCGCACGCATCTTGGCGAAAGCGTTGAACTGTCCGAACGCGGTCGAAGGTGCTCCGTGCAATCACTGCGATTGTTGCGAAGGAATCGCCGCCGGCCGTGATGTGGACGTGTTGGAAATCGACGGCGCTTCGAATCGCGGCATTGACGACATCCGTCAATTGCGAGCCAACGTCAGCGTCAAGTCGATGCGGTCGCAGTACAAGATCTACATCATCGACGAAGTCCACATGCTGACGAAGGAGGCGTTCAATGCGCTCCTGAAGACGTTGGAAGAACCGCCGCCAAACGTGAAATTCATCTTCTGTACGACCGAGCCGAACAAAGTTCCCGATACGATTTTGTCTCGTTGCCAACGCTTGACTTCGGCACGATTGCCCTGACGCAAATCATCGACCGGCTCGCGTCGATCGCCCTTGCCGAGAAGATGGAGGTCGAGCCCGCAGCACTCGAACTCGTCGCTCGTCGCGCCGCTGGTTCGATGCGTGACAGCCAGTCGATCTTCGATCAACTGCTGGCGAGTGCCGACAAACGGATCACCGCCGCGGAAGTGCATCGCTTGCTGGGAACCGCCAGCGACGAGCGGCTTATGGAGTTGTTCGCCGCCATCATCGCGCGGCAGCGAGCACAAACTCTGACGTTATTCAGTCAGGCTCTTGCCGACGGAGCACAGCTCGGTGAATTCACCGACCAAATTCTCAGCTACTTGCGAGACCTGATGGTCCTCGCCGCCGAAGCCACGAATGTGCCGCTGTTGAGCGTTTCGGAAACCAATCGAACCCCGTTGACTCAACAGGCTCAAACTTGGGGCTTGAACACGATCGTCGCCGCGTTGCAGATCATTGCTGAAGCGAAGTTCAAAGTGGCGCGAGTCACGTTCGGCCGAGCGATCATCGAGTTGGCGTTGATCCGCTTGACGATGTTGGAGCAGTTGCAGTCGCTCGACGCATTGCTCACAGAACTGACGTCGCCTCAAGTCATTCGTGCCATCGCGCCGCTATCGTCGCTCAGCAGCCCGGTGGACGAAGCGGAAAAAAAAAAGCCTGAGCCAGTAGCTCTTCCCGCTCCGTTTGAAGACATCTCGGATCGTCGGACGGGCACTCTTGCCCGTCCCGAAGAAGGACCGACTCGGAGCGCCGGTGAAAGAATTGGCGAGCGGGGCGGCGTCAGCCCCCCGGT
>JANNDA010001262.1:0-3705 GCA_031387195.1 Planctomyces sp.
GCTGGATTGGCCGATGCGGACGAAGAAAAGCACAACGGTGACGCCGTGGGCGGAGGCGTGGTGATGTAGATGAAGCGCATCAAGAAAGCGGAAGAGACACTCAAGGCGACCGTCAGCTCTGAAGCGGGTCTGAAGAAGGATGCGGATCGAGTTGCTCAAGAAGGAGCGATGCTGGCGTTTCTCGGTGAAGTCATCAAAACGCAAGGCTTCGGTTGGGGAGGCGACGAAGAGTTTGCTAAGTACGCGAAGCCGTTGATCGACGGCGGTAAAGAAATCGTCGAAGCTGCGAAGGCGGGCAATTACTCGCAGTACAGCGAGGGAATCACCAAGATCGCCAAGTCCTGCAATGAATGTCATCCGAAGTTCAAACCATAGCGAAGGGATTCCGATGTTGCGTTTCTCTGTCTTGCTCGTGTCGCTTCTGAGTTTTGGTGGTGGATTCACTTCCGCCTCGGCAGAGGTCATTGAACTCACGACTGGCAATCGGATTGAAGGGGAGATTCTCAAAGACGGTGCCGAGGTGGTTGTGATCGATATCGGCGTCGAGATCCTGAAGATCCCCGTCGAGAAAATTAAATCGCGAGCAGCCGGCTTCGACAAAGAGCCACAGAAGACGGAAATCAAAAAGGGCGACCTCTACACGGAAGCGCGGTTGCCTCCAAAGAACGTCAAGGATCTCGCCAACGAGTACGGTGACGGCGTGGTGTTGATCCAAACGCCTGGCGGTCTTGGTTCCGGTTTCATCGTCACTGCGCGAGGCCATTGCATCACCAACTATCACGTCATCGAACGGGAGACTCGCATTGCCGTGACGCTGTTTCACAAGGACGGAAAAGGTGGCTTCTCCCGCCGCCGGATCGACGACATCAAGATCCTCGCCATGAATCCGTTTCTCGACTTGGCCCTGATCCAGATTCCGGAGCAGAAAGATCAGCCGTTCAAGACGGTGATGTTGGCCGAGTCCGATGACCAGAAAGAAGGGGAAGAGGTTTTCGCGATCGGCAACCCACTGGGATTGGAACGCTCGGTCTCGAAGGGGATTATCAGTACGCGCAACCGCAACCGCGAAGGGCTGACGTTCATTCAAACCACGACTCAGATCAATCCGGGCAACAGCGGTGGCCCGTTATTTAACGCTCGTGGGGAAGTCGTTGGCGTAACCAACATGAAGGTGTTGTTTGGCGAAGGCCTGGGGTTTGCGATCCCGATTAACTACCTCAAGCATTTTCTGAACAACGCCGACGCCTTCGCCTTCGATAAGAACAATCCGAATGCCGGATATCGCTACTTGGACGCACCGGGCCGAAAGTCGCCCGTTGTCCCGAAAGCACCGTAAGGGTGCCATCCGGAATCTAAGGATTGTGTGGCGGAATCCAGTGCAACTGTTTCAAGTTCGGCAAAGTCGATTTTCCGCTGATGGAATCTGGTCCAACTGACCGGTATCATCCGCCCCCCACCTTGCGAGTCATACCAAGTTAGGTTGCTATGAATCAGAAGAAGCCCGGCCCGATGTATTCGTCACCGCCCCGCAAGGTCTGTCCCGTCTGTGGGCAAGTCTCTTACTCGGCTGCGGGAATTCATCCGCAATGCGCCGAAGTTCAGGCTGACGAAAAGCGTCTGAAGAAAGCCAAGAGCAAGAAGTCGGAAAAGATCGTGACCTTAGAGGCGACCCCGTCCGCTTGGCGTAAGCCGTGCCCCAAGTGCGGGACTCAGGTGCATGTCCGCAAGGCTCAGTGCGAATGCGGCCACAAATTCGTCACGCAGAAGACGAAGTCCGGTATCAATCACGACGACTGATCCACTAACCCGAAGCGTGAGCGAACGCTTCACGGGGCTGCGAATTCGGAGCGTTTTGGAGCATTCGCCCTCGCTCACGCTTCGGGTTAATGAGTCGGTTGAGGCCAACCGATCGCTCGCTGCAACTGAAACTGAGCGGTGTTGAACTCACTCACTGCTCGCAGATATTCGCGACGAGCTTGTGCGAGCGCTTGCAGAGACTGCAACGTTTCCAGTGGCAATCCCTGAGCGTTTTCTATGCGTTCGGAGTTCTTCTCGAAGGAACTCGTCGCGGCTTGGATCCCCTCTTCGGCGACGGAGAGTTGTTGTCGGCGTGAATTCACTTGCACATTCGCTTCGACCACTTCGCGAGCGATCCGATCCAACATCGCGACCTCGCGCCACTTGGCTTGTTGTACTCGCGAGTTTGCTTCCGCGCGGGCGGACGATTCACCGAATCCTAAATTGCGCAATTCCCAATAGGCGACTGCGTCCGCATCGAAGCGATCACCGATCTGGCGGAAGTTGTTCCCCAGGCCACCGCCAAAGCCGCCGTAACTGACTCCCAACAAGACGCTCGGCAACAGCGGTGCGTGCTCTTCGCGACGCAATCGCTGACACGCTTCGGAAACCAATTGGCGTTGCTCACAGACTTCCGCACGATGGGACAATCCGTCGGCGACCAATTGCTGAGGCGATGAGTTTCCTGCACTCAGCGTCAACGGCAGGACGGTTGTTTCGTTCGGCAACAATTCGACGGTCGGATCAACATGCAGCAGTTGAGCCAATCGCGCCGACGCGACCTGCACCGCTTCATCGGCTCGCCAAACGTCGTTGCGGCGGACGGCCAGTTCCGTGCGTGCTCGATCGTGATCGGCGACGAGTCCTTGTCCGCTGTTAGCATAAGCTTTGGTCAGCGCGACCAGTTTCTCGGCTCGCTGTTGAATGTCGGCCGCGATTGCTCGTTCCTGATGAGCTCGCAAGAGTTCCAGGTAGGCGACGGCCGTTTGCAGCATCACATCTTGCTCGGCAACCGTTGCCGTGTACTGCCTCGACGCGGCGGCGTGCTCGGTAATCTTGGGCTGATGAATGGCGTCGGCCAGATGAAAACTGGCGTAGACTCCCGGTGTCGCTGGCGAACCCGCACCGACCGCGTTTGCGCCGAAGCCGCCGTAATACGCTCCGCGACTCGTATCGAAAACTCGGCCGGCCACATCCTGAATGCGGCCTTCGTGCTTGTTCCAATTCAGCCCCGCTCGGATCGAAGGAAGCCACGATGCTTCGGCTCGCGCGTGTTGCGCGTAGGCTTCATTGATCCGCTCGCGAGCAAACGCCACGTTCGGATTCTGCCCACACGCCATCTGCAACGCCGAGCCGAGGTCGATCGCAAAACCGCTGGCCTCCGATCGACTCGCGGCAGGTTGGTTGCTGTCACCAGCGAGCTTGGCTGGCACGGCGACTTCTGTTGTGAACGAAGCCAGTTCAATGAGTTTTGACTTGCTGGTTTCCTCCGAATCACTGAGTTGCGTGCTCGCTTGCTGCGGAGCAGTGACCGGTACTTCCGCACTCGGTGAGGCGGCAATCGGCGGACGCGGCGAGTGATGAACCAAGTTTCCTGAACGATCTGTGGTGCAACCTGAAATTGCAGCCAACAGCACTCCGCCAACGAAGCCAACAATTTGTCGTGGCGAGCCGATCACGAACACCGTCCTCCCAGGCACGCGGCAACTTCTGCCGAAAATGACCGATCCCCAAAGTCCATGTGTTCGGAATCGGCAATTGGCGGTGAGTCGATGCAGGATTCCGACGATGCGGACGGCTCGTGTCGCAACAGTCGTGTCGGTCGCAGAAACAGAGCAGGCTCGCGAACGGTGGCAGACTTTGCGGGGGCGAAGGGGTCGGGTGTGCGAATTTCAGATTTCGCCGTCA
>JANNDA010001265.1:0-21645 GCA_031387195.1 Planctomyces sp.
AAATCCGGATTTCCCCGACAGGCTTGTCTGTCAGTTCGGCGATCCGGGCAATTTCGTCGTCGGAGACCCAAACGTGACCGGCTGGTCCCGTACAGCAGTTTCCGCAGCCCGTGCAGCTAAACTGCAATCCGTCTTTGTACCAAGGTTCGTCATTCATGGCGTAAGTCTAAGGAGCCGTTGAACGTGACTCAAATGATTGGCGGAGTCGTCTTGTGCGGCGGGAAGAGTTCTCGCATGGGTCGTCCGAAGTTGTCGTTGCCGTTCGGATCGGAACTGATGCTGTCCCGCGTGGTCCGCATCATGAGCGCGGTTGTTTCTCCGATCGTGGTGGTCGCGGCAACCGGACAGGACTTGCCCAAACTGCCGAGCAATGTGCGTATCGTGAGGGACGAGCAGGAATATCTTGGTCCGTTGGCCGGCATTGAACTTGGCTTGCGTGCATTGCAGGAGTCCGGCGTCGAGGCCGCTTACGTTTCGTCGTGTGACGTCCCGCTTCTGCAAACGGCGTTCATCGCGGAGATGATTCGTCGCCTGGGAACCCACGAGTTGGCGGTGCCGCGCGAAGGAGAGTTTCATCATCCACTGGCGGGTGTTTATCGGGTCTCGCTTGTCGAGCGAGTTCGTGGCCTCGTGGCCGAACAACGACTTCGACCGCTGTTCCTGATTCAGCAATCCGATTCTGTGGAGGTTCCTGTCAACGAATTGCGGGGTGTTGATCCGGAGTTACAATCGCTGCGTAATGTGAATCGACCCGAAGAATACGCAGCGGTGCTGCAACTCGCCGGATTGGCGTAACCAAGTCATGCAACCCACACACGATGCTTGCTGCGGCTTCGACGACGTGCGAATGCGCGGATTTCGCGAACGAGCGACGGTCGAGCAAGCATGGGCTTGGCTGGACCAGAAAACTCAGGCGTTGGAACTTGTCACGGTGACACTCGTCGAAGCGAGCGGTCGAGTGCTCTCCTCAGACGTGATTGCACAACTCGATGTCCCGCCGTTCGACCGATCGGCAATGGACGGCTTTGCTTTACGGGGTGCAGAAACCACCGGTGCGGGAGATTACAACCCGCTCTCTTTGCGAATCGTCGGGCAGTCGCTGCCGGGAAAACCATTTGGCGGTGAGGTGATCCCCGGAACGGCAACACGCATCATGACGGGAGCCCCGCTGCCAGCCGGTGCCGACGCCGTCTTGCCAGCGGAGTTCGCTCGTGAAGTTGGCGAGTTCGTGGAGTTCACGACCGCTGTCGCGCCGGGGCGTCACGTGGGTCGCAAAGGCGAGGATGTCGGGGCAAGGCAAACGGTCTTAGAAGCCGGGCGACGATTGCGTCCACAGGATGTCGGACTGTTGGCGTCGATTGGACTCTCGTCAGTTTCGGTGGTGAGGCGTCCGCGAGTGCGCGTGCTGGCCACCGGGAATGAATTGGCGGTGCCGGGCGAGTCGCGTGGGCCGTTTCAGATCTTCGATTCCAACTCGATCACGCTGCGTGCGTTGATCGAGCGGGATGGTGGTGAGATCGAGTCGATGCAGTTGCTGGCCGACGATCGCGATGTCATCAGATCCGCGATGACCGCGCCCGGTGCCGATGTCATTTTGGTTTCAGGAGGATCGAGCGTTGGGGCAGAGGATCATGCTCCGGGCGTTTTGGCCGAAGTCGGTGAGTTACCGATTCACGGAGTTGCCATGCGACCGTCGAGTCCAGCCGGCATCGGGCGGATCGGCGACGTGTTGGTTTTTCTGTTGCCGGGTAATCCGGTCTCCTGTCTCTGTGCGTACGACTTTTTTGCGGGCCGAGCAATTCGCCGTCTCGGCGATCGTTCGGTCGCTTGGCCCTATGTGCGACAGCGCGCGATCATCGGCAGCAAAATCATCTCCGCCATTGGACGTGTCGATTACTGCCGAGTTCGTCTCGAAGCAGGCCGCATCGAACCGATTTCAACGAGCGGCGCTTCGATTCTTTCCTCAACAACTCGCGCGACCGGTTTTGTCATCGTGCCGGCCGAACTCGAAGGGTACGGGCCGGGGACTGAGGTCGAAGTGTTTTTGTATGACTAAACCGATGTCGCACAGACCCCACCGAGCTTGCCTCGGTGGATTCGGGCTTTTGCACTACGAGTCTCTTTCGTTGAAAGTTTTAGCCGTAGTGCAGAAGCCCAAAAACCACCGAGACAAGCTCGGTGGGGTTGTTTGTTACAGGATTGAATGTGCCGACCACGATGAAGCAACTCGATTGGCAACAACTTGCGGCTCAGGATCAATTCCTGGAGGTCATCGATCGTGACACGGCGATGCAGCGGTTTCAGTCGCACTTGCGACTTGAACCGCTCGGCACCGAGAGCGTGTTGTTGTCAGCCGCGTTAGGCCGCGTCTTGGCGGAAGACGTGCGTGCCGAGGTCGATGTTCCGGCGTTTGATCGTTCCAACGTTGACGGCTTTGCGGTGCGAGCGGCTGACACGTTTGGAGCGATGGATGAGACGACGCGGCGGTTGCGATTGAACGAAGAAGTGCTGTCCCCCGGAATCGCTCCGCAACACTCGGTGAAAACGGGGACCGCGACGACGATCGCCACCGGCGGCATGGTTCCTCGCGGTGCCGACGCGGTGGTCATGGTCGAGCACACCGAGTTGAGTCGAACGGACACCGAAAACGTGCCCGTTGGACAGCCACTCTTGGCCGTCGAGAGACAGACGGCCAAGAGTGCCCGTCCTACGCCGACTCCCGACTTAATCGTCCGACGTCCGGTGACGGCGGGTCAGAACATCACGTTTGCGGGGACCGACATCGCGCTGGGTGAAACTGTCTTGCGTCGCGGGATTAAACTGACTTCGCGAGAAATCGGCGTCTTGGCTGCCATTGGCCGAGCAAGCGTCGAAGTCTTTCGCAAACCGCGCGTCGCGATCTTGTCGACGGGAGATGAAATCGTTTTGCCGGGTGAGCCGTCTCGACCAGGCGCGGTGTTCGATAGCAATGGCCCGACGCTGGCGGCAGCGGTTGAGGAACTTGGCGGCGAAGCGGTTTATCTCGGCGTTGTGCCGGACGATTTGCAACGACTGACCGACGCGCTCAACACCGCAATGCAGTACGACGCGGTGTTGCTGTCAGGCGGCACATCGAAGGGTGCGGGCGATCTTTCCTACCGCGTGGTCCGCGAGCTGCGCGATCCAGGGATCGTCGCTCACGGTGTTGCGCTCAAACCGGGCAAGCCGATCTGCCTGGCCGTGACGAACGGCAAGCCGGTGGTGATCTTGCCGGGCTTTCCGACCTCGGCCTTGTTTACCTTTCACGAGTTCGTCGCGCCGGTGTTGCGAGCCTTCGCGGGTGTGTCGCCCGAGCAGCGCGAGACCGTGCGTGCGACGTTGCCGTTGCGTGTGAACTCGGAACGCGGGCGGACGGAGTTTCTGCTCGTCAGCCTCGTGCGCGGGGAAAGCGGCCTTGCGGCATACCCGATGGGGAAGGGATCGGGATCGGTGACGACGTTCAGCCAGGCGGACGGCTTCATCACGATCGGACAACATACCGAGCAGATTGAGGCCGGCAGCGAGGTGGACGTCACGCTGCTTGGCCGGTCGCTTGAGCCGGCAGACTTGGTGGTCATCGGCAGCCATTGCGTGGGGCTCGACCTGCTGTTGGGCGAGTTGCATCGGCTTGGCTGGCGAACGAAGTCTCTGTATGTCGGCAGCACGGGTGGACTGACGGCGGCCAAGCGGGCCGAGTGCGACATCGCGGGCATGCACCTCTTGGACTCTGCGACTGACGAGTACAACCGACCGTTCCTCACGAAAGATTTGCGGCTGCTGATCGGCTATCGGCGGATGCAAGGGATCGTCTTCCGGCCGGGCGATGCGAGATTCGCGAATCGAACGCTGGCCGCTGCCGTCGCTGCCGCACTCCAGGACTCGCAATGCACGATGGTGAATCGCAATGTCGGCAGCGGCACGCGAATTCTCATCGACCAGTTGCTGAGCGGGCAGTTGCTCGGTGGGCAGCAACCGCCGGGATACGCAGTCCAAGCGAAGTCGCACAACGCGGTCGCCGCCGCCGTCGCTCAAGGCCGGGCGGACTGGGGCGTCGCGATTGACATCGTCGCCAAGTTGTACGGCTTGAGCTTCATCCCACTCCGAGAAGAGCACTACGACTTCGCAATCCCGGCCGCTCGCTGGGACCGCCCAGCGGTGACGCAGTTTCGCCAACTGCTGGCCGATGAGACGATCCGTGCTCGGCTGTGCGAACTGGGTTTCGTGCTCTGACTCGCCGTACCGGCAAGCTTCCAAGTTTGCCGGCTTGCATCCACAAGCTGGAAGCTTGTGGCTACGCTCGTTTATCCGCTGTCCTCTTTACTTAGCCCTAAGCTCCGAAAAATTTGTGCTGTCGGTCACGGATGAGGATTTGGAGTCGGCGGACAAATAACGATTTTGAAGTGAGCAATTTGATGAATTTGAATTCCCCCATCCGCATTGCAACGCGAGCCAGCCGGCTGGCGATGTGGCAAGCGCAGCATGTTTCCGAACTGTTAAAAGCCGCCGCGCCGGATCGCGTTATCGAAATTGTGCCGCTTTCGACGATCGGCGATCGCGACAAGACGGAGGCGTTAACCCAACTCGGTGGGACGGGCGGGACGGGTGTGTTTACGCGAGAGATTCAAGCGGCATTGCTCGACGGGCGAGGCGACTTGGCCGTTCACAGCTTGAAAGATTTGCCGACAGAGACGACGACGGGGTTGGTGTTAGCCGCCGTGCCGACTCGCGGAGCAATATTCGATGTGCTCGTCCTTCCGGCGGGAAAGAAGATTGCGTCTGCGCCGACTCAGGCTACGGAAAATGGTGAATCGGATGCTGGCTTCGAGGACGATCCGCAGGCCATTTTAGAATTTCAACTCTCAGCGTTACCTCCCAACGCACGCATCGGAACGGGAAGTCCGCGACGCAAAGCTCAGTTATTGAATGTGCGGCCCGACCTGCAATTCCTCGAAGCACGCGGCAATGTCGAGACGCGGCTGCGAAAGTTGGACGACGGTGAATTCGACGCACTGATCCTCGCGGAAGCCGGGCTGACTCGATTGGAGTTAGGCGGACGAATCAGTGCTCCGTTGCAACCTCCGTGCTTTTACCCGGCAGTCGGTCAAGGGGCGTTGGGGATCGAGTGCCGAACACATGACAGCCCGATCCGCGAAATTTTGGAGCGGCTTGTTCATCGCCCGACGCTGCTCTCCGTCATCGCCGAACGAACCCTGCTCTCGACGCTGCGAGCCGGTTGTCATGCACCGCTTGGTGTTTGGACTCGGTTTGAGGGGGACGTGATGCAATTGACCGCGGTTGTCTTGAGCCTCGACGGAACTCTGCGCGTCGAGGCGGAAAACGATGCTGTCGTCAACTCGAAAGCCAGTGCGGTGGCGTTGGGCGAAGCGGTCGCCGAAACCTTGCTGGCCGAAGGGGCCTTTGAGTTGATGCAGGCTCCGTGACGATCCGACGGAAGCTCGTCGGTAGTGTTGTGAATCGTCGAATTCAGCTTTAGACTCCCCGCCCCTTCTGGCTGGGTGAAGGTCGTTGAGATCACCACTTTGGATCGGAATCGGGAGTTTGCCTGCTTCGGAAAGAGTTGACCTCATGAAACATGTTCTCTCGGCGCTCGTGATGAACCAACCCGGCGTGCTGGCGCACATCTCCGGGATGCTGGCGTCGCGCGCGTTCAACATCGACAGCCTTGCCGTTGGTGAAACGGAAAATCCTGAATACTCGCGAATCACGTTCGTCGTTGCCGGTGACGATCGCGTGCTCGATCAAGTTCGCAAGCAATTGGAGAAAGTCATTACCGTCGTGAAGGTGATCGACTTTTCCGAACAGCGGTATGTCGAACGCGATTTGATGCTGATGAAAGTCAGCACGGCCAACGACGCACGAGCGGAAATCAAGGAACTCGTCGAGATCTTCCGAGGCCGTATCGTCGATGTCAGCCAGACTCACGTGATGGTTGAAATCTCTGGCCAAGAACAAAAAGTCGAGGCATTCATCGAGCTGATGCGACCATTTGGCATTCTGGAAATGGTTCGCACCGGCCGCATCGCCTTGCAACGCGACCACGAAGTCACGCCGAATGCGTGAGTTCTTACTGTCAGATTTCAGATCTGAAATTTCAAATTTGAGATTTGAAATCTTTCCCGACCACTAACCACTGACAACGGATCAACGACTCAATCATGCCCGTCACCATTTACTACGACGCCGATGCCGACCTCTCGCTCCTCAAAAACAAAGTCATCGCCATCCTGGGCTATGGCAGCCAAGGCCACGCTCAGGCTCAGAACCTGCGCGATAGCGGTTGCAACGTCATCATCGGCCAGCGCCCCGGCAGTCCGAACTATGACCTCGCCGTCAGCCACGGCTTCCAGCCGCTCTCAATCGCTGAGGCCGTGAAGCAAGCCGACCTCGTCAATATCCTGCTGCCCGACGAAGTGCAGGGAGACATCTACAAATCTGAAATCCGTCCGAATCTCAAGAAGGGTGCGCTGCTGATGTGCTCGCACGGCTTCAACATTCACTTCGGCCAAGTCATTCCGCCGACGGGACACGATGCCGCCCTCGTTGCGCCGAAAGGCCCTGGCCATCTCGTCCGCAGCGAATACGAAAAAGGTGGCGGCGTGCCAAGCTTGATCGCCCTCTTACCGGGTGCGTCTGAAGAATCTCGCAAGCTCGCTCTGGCTTACGCAAAGGGAATCGGCGGCACTCGCGGCGGCGTCATCGAAACGACCTTCGCCGAAGAAACCGAAACCGACCTGTTCGGCGAACAAGTCGTGCTCTGCGGTGGTGTCAGCGCGCTGGTCAAGGCGGCCTTCGAGACACTCGTCGAAGCGGGCTATCAGCCAGAGATGGCATACTTCGAGTGCATGCACGAGCTAAAGCTGATCGTCGATCTGTTCTATCAAGGCGGCTTGAACTACATGCGTTATAGTGTGTCGAACACCGCCGAGTTTGGTGACTACACTCGCGGCCCGCGCATCGTTACCGATCAAACCAAGCTCGAGATGAAGAAGATCCTGACCGAAATCCAAACCGGTCAGTTTGCCAGAGAATGGATTCTGGAAAACAAAGCCAACCAAGCCAGCTTCCAAGCCGTCCGCCGCCGCGAGCGCAACCATCCGCTCGAAGTTGTCGGCAAACAGCTCCGCCGTATGATGACCTGGATCAAGGCGAAAGAGCACTAAGCAATTTGCAGAACTTGTCCTCGTAGCTCAATTGGATAGAGCGTCGGCCTCCGAAGCCGAAGGTTGTAGGTTCGACCCCTATCGAGGATATCTCAAAAGCCTTGTCCGCAAACCCAGCGGACAAGGCTTTTTTGCTGGATTTCGCGGTGGTTGCGTCACTCGCCTTGTGTGTCGTTCTTTGATCGTCGCTCGCATTGAAGTCGAAGATCAGAAACTGTTACCGGACTTTCCCACCGACATCTTGCCAACGTCTCTGACGAAAGGAACTTGGCCTGATGACTCCTGGCCGCTTAGACTCTGCCGTCGAAAATTTTTGACGATACGTGTGACCAAGGAGATTGGCATGTCGGGCATCAACGATAGTCAAACGGTCGGTCGGCCAATGGAAATTTTGATGGTTGAAGACAGCCTCGTCGCGGCTCGGCTGACGATGGGCGCGTTGTCGAAAGGGAACATTCAACACCGCATGAGCTGGTTGAAGACGGGTGAAGATTCATTGGAATTTCTGCGGCGTGACGGAAAGTACGCTCGCGCACCGCGGCCGGATTTGATTCTGTTGGATCTGGGATTGCCGGGAATCAGTGGCAAAGATGTGCTCGCCAATGTCAAAGAGAACGAGTCGCTCAAAGGGATTCCGGTCGTGGTCCTGACCGCCTCGACTGATCCGGAAGATCGAGCCGATGTCGAGCACTTCGATGTCGCGGCCTATCTCACAAAACCAGTCGATCTCGAAAAGTTTTTGTGGCTGGTGAAAGAACTCAAACAGTTCTGGCTGGCCGAGGTCATTCTACCTCACATTGAAGAGGCCGAGATTCAGCCACCTGCTGGCGCGCTCTCATCGAGCGGATCGTTAGGGCTGTTCAGGTGAAGCCACCGGTTCGAGAACTTCAGTCGGACGCCAGTCGATCAGACGTAGTTCGACCGACTCGCGACCGTTGAACCGGTTGATCATCGGAGCGAAGCAAACGGAAATTGATCCGCCGCTGGCCACAATTTCTTCGGCCCAATCGGCCGTACCGAAACTGATTGCTCGCAGCACCGTGCCGTAGTGCTTCAGCTTCAACGAGAGATGCCGTTCTCCCTCACCGATCTTTCGCGGCGGTTCGGCCAGTTCACAGCGCGCGGCGGCGAACACCGGTCGCGGGTTCTCTCGACCGAACGGTCCCAAGAGGTCGAGCATTGTGACTGCCTGATGCGTGAGATCCGCCAAACGCACCTCAGCGTCAATCGAGAGTTCGAGATCGCTGGCAATGACCTCGTGGGTTTGCGTTGCGAAGTTGCAAAGAGCCTCACGAAAAGCGTCGATGCGATCGGCTTGAATTTTCAAACCGGCAGCCGCCTGATGTCCGCCGAACGTCGTCAAATGCTGAGCACAGGCGGATAATCCTGCGTGCAAATCAAAGCGAGCAAACGTGCGTCCCGAACCTTGTCCCGTGTTGTCTTGCCGACTGAGCGAGATCAAAACTGCCGGCTTCTGATAATGCTCGGCCACTCGACTGGCCACGATGCCGATCACGCCGGCGTGCCATTCGGCATGAGCGAGCACCAGCACGGGAGCCTCTGCCCATGCCGGGTTTTCGGCGATCAATTCTTTCGCCTGCTTGAGCATCTTGCGTTCGACGGTCTGCCGGTTCTTGTTCAACTCGTCGAGATACTTCGCCAGCGCGAGCGAGCGTTCGGCGTTATCGGTCGTGAGCAATTCAACCGCGAGCCGCGCTTGTCCCAATCGACCCGCCGCGTTGATGCGCGGAGCGATCGTGAAGCCGATGTCCTCCGCGTCGAATTCTTTCTTGTCGCCCAAGCCGCTGACCTGCATCAACGCTTTCAGGCCGAGAGAACTTCGCTCCCGCAAACTGGCGAGCCCGAACTTCACCAGCACACGATTCTCGTCAACCAGCGGAACGCAGTCGGCGACCGTGCCGATAGCCGCGAGCCCCACGGCACCGAGCAAGAACTCACGCATCTGCGGCGACGCCTTTTTGCCGTCGCCCAATCGAGCACAAATGCCCCACGCCAGTTTGAACGCAACGCCCGCTCCGCAGAGATAGCCGAACGGATACGTCGAACCGGGCAAACGCGGGTGTACCAGACAAGCGGCATCCGGAAGCTCGGCGGCCATCTCATGGTGATCGGTGATGATCAGTTCGAGGCCGAGTTCTTTCGCCAACGCCGCTTCGGTCACGCTGCAAATGCCGCAATCGACGGTGACGATCAGCCGGTGGGGATCTTCCTCGTGAAGCTGCCGCATCGAGTCGCAGTTGAGTCCGTAGCCTTCATCCAACCGATGCGGGATGTAGTAATCCACGGTCGCTCCGGCGAGACGCAGGCAGTGCCACAAGATGCTCGTCGAGGTGACGCCATCGACGTCGTAATCACCGTAAATCGTGATCCGCCGCCCCGACTTCACGGCCGCGACCACTCGATCTGCCGCGTCTGAAAGATTCGGCATCAAGTCCGGCTCGTGCAGGTCATTGAGCTTCGCTTGTAAGAACGTTGAGGCGGCCGACTCGGAGGAATGACCTCGTGCGGCGAGCACCTGAGCCACCAACGCCGGCAACCGCAACTGCCGAGACAAATCCTTCACTGCTCCCGCATCATGCGGAGCAAACCTCCAAGACTTCGGCATCGAGTATTTTCCTTCAGGCATCCGTGATTTTGATTGCGCGGGAATATACCTCGCGCGGTCTTGAAAGAGACAGGCGTGCGGGTAACGATCGTCCGAAACATCTCGTTTAGGGCCGCCCCGTTCGCCTGGGGAAAAGCCCGCGTTACGACGTCGTCCAGCTAATGCTCACGTCTTTCCGCCGAGGAAGATCCAAGCAGACACGGACTTCTTCGTCGTCTCTGACCCATTGACCGGCGACGAGATCGAGCGGTTGATCGTTCTCTTTCAGAACGATCGACTTTCCTTCGGATTTCACGGTGATGACTCGCGCGTGCGGAGCCGTGATCTCGAACGTGAAGTCGGGACAACCAAACGGACTACGCAACGTGATCGTCTCCTCGTTCTTCTCGATCCGCGTCAGTGCCTTCGCCGCCCAATAGCGAGCGATCTCGCTGAGCTTCATCCAAATTAAATCGTCGTACCGGCGATGCAGCCGACGGACGACGTCTTGAAAGATCGCGAATCCGACTTCATCACCGTTGAAGTACAAGCCGGGCCAGTGGCAGACCATAATCGCTGGCTCGCCACGCTCGATGACTTCCGGCAGGCGGCCTTCATCGAGTTCTTCCGTGATGAATTGATCCACGGTTCCGGGAGTCAGACCATCCCAACCACCAAACCAATCTCCCGTGCAGCCGATGATCGACACGACACAGCGCGGATCGTCCGTGTCCAACCCGGATGCGAATTCGACGCGTGGAGCGACACTCTCCTGGCCGGTGAAGAGATGTCGGAAGTAATGCGGAATCTCCGTCTTGTAGACATCGCGGAGCGCCATCAGCGTCCCCTTCGACAACGCTTCGCGCGAGCGATTGCCAAAGCCGCCGGGTGTCGTCACTCCCTCGCAAGGGAGGCCAACGTTCTTGAGGATGCGCAGGGCGAAGCTCATGTACTCGGCCAGTTGCTCCGCACTCTTGCCCACACTGAAGCCGGTGTTTTCCAGATACTCTTCCGTCTGATCGGCGAACGGCTTGCCCGTTTTCGTGTCGATCGCAAACGTGTGCGTCACCATCTCCGGATGAATGTCCCAATCGACCGTCATGAAGTCGCGAACCAGTTTGAGACTGTCGTCCAATTCTTTCTTGGACCAATCCGGAAGCTTTTGATCGATTCGCCCGATGCAGGCCGGGTACGGCACGATGCTGTACTTCCCTTTGACGCCATGCTCGCGAGCCCACTCGCCGAACTTACGCACGAACGAATCAGGGATCTCGCGCGGCAACTTAGTCCAGTCTTGCCGATAGCGATCGGGATAAACTGCCGCGAAGTGCGGGATGCCATAGTGGGCCAAATTGGCCAAGCAGGTCGAATCGTCAATGATGAAGCTGACCGGAACTCGGCCACGCGGATTCACGATCGTGACGGCAGCGTCCTGTTTCGGACGATCACCTCGCTCTTGTGCAAACAGATCCATTCCGCTGCTGCCCGGCCAGGCAGAACTCAATAACCCGGCAGCACCGGCTTGCAGCACTTGGCGGCGAGTCCAAAATAATTCTTGGCTCATGGCCACAGCTCCTGATGTCTGGTTCCAGAAACGATCAGCGGTCAGTGTGAGCTTTGTAGTAGCTCGACAGAGTAACCCAAAGCGTGAGGCACGATAGGCCGTTCATTTCCTGAAACATTGACCTGACGGTTACGTACGCCGACGGTGAATGC
The DNA here is from genome assembly GCA_031387195.1 of Planctomyces sp. GTDB lineage: Bacteria > Planctomycetota > Planctomycetia > Planctomycetales > Planctomycetaceae > SXKJ01. Next base: position 11,521 of record JANNDA010001265.1, read on the forward strand.
GTCCGCGCTGACGGGCTTAGTCGTCACCGGTAGCGACAGCAGCGATTATTCGCAGAGCGGTGCGGCCTCGTTGCGGGCAATGCGGGGACGGTGCCAGCAGCTTCAACGGTGCCACCGGTACGATCACCTTCGGCTTCGGTCAGACAACCGCGCAGCTCACGATCGATCCGCAAAGCGACTCGGAGGTGGAATCCACCGAGGACATTCTCCTGACCATCATCAGCAGCCTGACCTACGACGGCGGCGGCAACTTCGCCTCCGGCTTGATCCTCGATATCTGAACGTAGCACGGGCGGCTCGCCTGTGATGACATTGGAAAATAATCACAAATCACAGGCGAGCCGCCTGTGATTCGGTGAGCCAATGCGGAGCTATTCGTCGTCGCCCGAACCGAGGACCGCCAGGAATGCCTTCTGCGGGATTTCGACTTCGCCGAATTGCTTGAGGCGTTTCTTGCCCTCTTTTTGCTTGTCCCACAGCTTGCGTTTGCGGCTGATGTCGCCGCCGTAGCACTTGGCGGTGACGTCCTTCTTCATCGCCGAGATCGTCTCGCGAGCGATGATCTTGCCGCCGATCGCCGCTTGAATTGCGACCTCGAATTGGTGCTTGTGGATTTCGCCCTTGAGCCGCTTTACCAACGATCGGCCGCGGCGTTCCGATTGGCTGCGATGGACGATGGTGGAAAGAGCGTCAACTCGATTCCCTTTGACGAGGATGTCCATCTTCACGAGATCGGCTTTCGTGAAGCCGATGATGTCGTAGTCCATCGTGCCGTAACCGCGGGTTGCACTCTTCAGCTTGTCGTGCAGGTCGAAAATGATTTCGGCCAGCGGTAGTTCCCAAATGAGTTGGGCTCGTTTGGGGCCGAGGTATTCGGTGGTCTTGTAGATGCCGCGTCGATCGGCGCAGAGCTGCATGATCGGGCCGATGAATTCGGCAGGCAGAATGAACGTCACCTTGGCGATCGGCTCGCGCCACTCTTGCAGGAGGCTGGGGTCGGGAACGTCTTGAGGATTGTCAATTTTCGTGATTTCGCCGTTACGCTTCAGTAGTTCGTAGGTCACGTTCGGAGCGGTCTGAATCAGGTCAACGCCCGATTCCTTTTCGAGTCGCTGCTGGATGATTTCCATGTGTAGCAGACCGAGGAACCCACAACGGAAACCGAAGCCGAGGGCGTCCGAAGTCTCGGCCTGATAGGAGAAGCTGGAGTCGTTGAGGCTGAGCTTCATCAGTTGATCGCGGAGCTTCTCGAAGTCGGTTGCGTCGATCGGATACATGCCGCAGAAAACCATTTGCTGCGGCTGATGATACCCCTCAAGCGCTTCAGTGGGCGGATTCAAAGGATCGGAAACGGTGTCGCCAATGTGGACTCGGCTGAGATCTTTGATCCCCGTGATGAGGTAGCCGACTTGGCCGGGACCGAGTTCACCGCAGGGCTTCATGTCCGGACAGAACTGGCCCATGTCGAGCACTTCGTGAGCCGACTGCCCCTTCATGAACAAGACTTTCTGCCCCTTACGAACGGTGCCGTCCATGATGCGGACATAGGTGATGACGCCGCGATAGACGTCGAATTTGCTGTCGAATACGAGTGCTCGCAGCGGGTCATCGACTTTGCCTTTCGGAGCCGGCACCCGTTCGATGATCGCATTCAAAACGTCTTCAATGCCGATCCCTTGCCGCGCGGAAACTTGCAATGCGCCGGAGGTGTCGAGACCGACGACGGTCTCGATTTCCTCCAGGATTTCCGGGATGCGGGTGATCGGCAAGTCAATCTTGTTGATGACCGGAATGATCTCCAGGTTGACGTTCACCGCCGCGTAAGCATTCGCGACCGTCTGCGCCTGTACGCCCTGAAACGCATCGACAACCAGCAACGCGCCTTCGCACGCGGCGAGACTGCGTGAGACTTCGTAATGAAAATCGACGTGCCCCGGCGTGTCGATCAGATTCAGCTCGTAAGTCTCGCCTTTGTAGTTGTAGTGAATCGCGACGGTACGAGCTTTGACCGTGATGCCTCGCTCCCGTTCGACGTCCAGGTCGTCCAGGATTTGCTCGCGAAACTCGCGCTGCGTGATCGCTCCGGTCTTGAGCAGGAGCTGGTCGGCCAACGTGCTTTTGCCGTGGTCGATGTGAGCGATGATCGAGAAATTGCGGATCAGTCGGGAGTCCATAAGGGCCTTGATCGGGAAACGGGTCGAACGATCGTCGGGTGCCGCCAAGCACCTCATTTCACGTCGTCGCGACCCCAGAAAAGAAGCTCGCCGCTCGACAAAATCAGCCGAACAGAGCAATCACCGGCGGGACGTCCAGCGGGGCGGGGATGCTAGCGAGTGAGGCGAGGATGGTCGAGAGCCGATATGCAGTCTGCCTGGATCCTGGATGCTGCTGGGGTAATGTGATGGAGGAGGGAATTGATCGTTGGTTATTGGTCGTTGGTCATTGATCATTTAAGAGCAGCGGGGCGGCAGCCGAAATAACCAATGATCAACGACCAATAACCAATGACCAATCCGCAGCCTTCATCCTTCATCCCTCCCCCCATATCATCCTCCGCCATGAGCACACCTCCACGCAAACAGCTTCGGGCCGGCATGGTCGGCATGGGCATGATCTTTGACGAGACGTACCGTCCGTTCTTCGAGCGGACTCACGTCGAGGGGCTTTACGATCGCAAATTCGGCGACATCGACGTGCCGCTGACGGCGGTCGCCTCGCGAACCGGAAGCCGAGCAGACAAGTATCGCGCCGAAGCGGGCAACAGCATCGGGCCGTTTGCCAGTTATTCCGGGGCGGACGCTGTGTCCAAAATGCTGGCCGCTGGAGTCGATTTTGCCTGTGTGGCAACTCCCGACGATCGGCACTTTGAGGGAGCGAAACAGATCCTCGAAGCGGGCGTGAATCTGTTGGTCGAGAAGCCGTCGGTGCTGCGGCTGCAAGAACTCGATGAATTGGTCGAGATCGCTCAACGAAAAAACGTGCTGGCGAAAGTTGTCTATCACAAGCTGCTCGACCCGGATCACAAGCGGATGCGCACGCTGGTGGCGGACGGCGTCTTGAAGCACATCAACAACGGTTATTGCTCGCTGCTGGAACCCAAGTTGATTTCGGGGGCTCAGTTTTCCGAATGGATCACCGGTCGTAATCCCGGCACGTACGTCGCCGTGCATTACATCAAGCTGATTGATTTCAGCTTCGGTGGCCGGTTAAAAACGATCACTGCGACCGGGCAACGCGGCATCGTCGGGCCTCAAGACGGGCCGACATGGGACAGCACTCAGATGCGCATGGTCTACGAATACGCCGACGGGCGCGAGGCGGCGTTCGATATTCACACGTCGTGGGTCACCCCCGACAACTTCCCCGGCTACGTCGAACAAGAGGTGCAGTTCCGCTTCGACAACGGCGTCTGGAACGGCCATTCGCGCAAGCGCGGTATCGAACTGACGGTCGAGGGAAAGACCCCGGTCGAAATGAAGACGACGATCAACACGCACTACAACGGCAAGTCCCTCGAACCGTGGGGCCAGCGATCACAGCGCGGTTACGGCATCGAAGTCATCGAACGCTTCGCCCGCGAACTGGCCTACGTGGAATTCGGCGGCAATGCCTCCGGCCGATCCGCTCGCTTTGCCGAGATCCAAAAACTCGCCTACAACGAACTCGCCGCCGACCGCCAAACCGTCGCCGCCGTGCAAGCCCTCGAAGCCATCCTGGTCCACGCCGCCAACGGCGAACCCGACTGCGTTGTCCGACTCAACGGTCCAGACGGCGGGTTGGTGCTGTATCGCCCGGGCAGAAGCGAGTCTGAGGTTCTGTATTCGCCCAAGGTTTGAACCTTGAAAACGCGGGCTCCCCTACAGCGTGACACTGGGAGTTCGAAGACTTCGATTCCACCAAGGAGTAGTCAACTCACTACTGACCTGCCCGCCGTATTCATTGCCGACAAACTCCGTGAGGATTTTCGCTGCGGGAACCGGCCGGCCATAAAAGTAGCCCTGCGAGTAAAGAAACCCCATTTCCTCGCAAACGTGTGCCTCTTCAGAGCACTCAATTCCCTCAGCCAATGGAGCCACTCCCAAATTGCGCACCATGCGAACGAGCGCTTCCAGAGTCGCCAGCCTTTTCAGAGAAGCTTTGTGAATATCCCGAATGAGTCCCATGTCGAATTTGACGAAGTCTGGCGGAACTTCCATGAGTTCCATCAGCCGCGACTGGCCGCTTCCGAAATCGTCGTATGCCAAGCCGATATTCAACTCTCGAAGTGTTAATCGCAACTCGCGCATCGTCGCGATGTCACAAGCCGCGACTTCATGAATTTCCAGGACCAGGGGCATTGCCGATTGTTGTTTTTGGAGTTGTCTCAAACTCTCAATCAACGCCGGTTGGCCGACTTCCATCGGATGAGTATTCACGAACAGAGTTGGCCGGTTCGGTAAGGACTTCCCTTGGCGAACCCCTTCGTTGCGACAGAGCGTGCTGAGAGCGACCTCTTGCCCCATTTGCGTCGCCGTCAGGAACAGATCGCGAGCTGTTTCGAGTCCCGCATAATTCGAGCGAGCCAATATCTCGTAACCCAGAAGTTCGTTGCCGTTCAAACTCATCACCGGCTGAAAATGTGGAACGATATCGCCGTTTTCTATGAGTTGACGGAATTGAATCGCGGGTGAAAGAACCTCCTCCGACATTTCGCAAATAGTGCAGGGCATCTCATGATTTGTTTGCCGGATCACTCGGAACTCAAGGTCTCCGAATTGAACAATATCATCTGCGTTGATTCGCGTGAGATCGACAATTCGCCGGCCATTCACGATCGTGCCATTCGTGCTGCGCAGGTCTCTCAACCACAGTTCATCACCAGCGTACACAAACTCGGCATGGAGCTTCGAGATCTTGCCGCTTTGGAGCGTGAGCGACAAACCGCTATTGCGTCCAACCTGAAAGGGAGAACCATTGAGTTTAATGCGTTGCGACTGCGCGCGATCGCCATTGGTCGCCCCTTGCAGATACCAACTGATTTCGTCGGCAGTATCGGTCAATGATGTCGAAACTCGTTCGGTCATGGGAGCCTCGTCAGGACAATAAGTCGCATCCAACGCTAGCTCCCGATTCAGACAACGCCAAACGGAAATTCCACATTGAGAGTCTTGGAGTAACCGATGCTGGCCTGTTTATGACTGTTGTGCTGATGAAAAGGCTGACTCCCAGAGCCGATCGTCAACGTCCAGAAAATGATCGGTGCGACACCACGCAGCTTCTCACACAACCGTCACCACGGCGCAATAGCCGGTATCCTTACGTCGGCGTAAGCATCGCTCGTTTACTCATACGGCAGTCGAAAACGCTCCGCGATGGATCAACGTGACCAATTTGCTCAGAACGAAAGTGACCGATTCACTCCATGATGAGCAAGCTTGTCGAGTTGGCCAGAACCAGCCGTTTTTATCCTGCGATAACGGAAGCCGTGACATTGGCTCGTTGTTCTCAAATCGCGCGACGCTAAATGTCGCGCACGTCGCTCACGCAGCCGTTGATTGCTGCTGCGGCGACCATCGCCGGGCTCATCAACAGCGTTCGGCCAGTCGGACTTCCTTGGCGGCCTTTGAAGTTGCGGTTGCTGGAACTCGCGCAGACTTCTCGGCCTTGGAGTTTGTCGGGATTCATTGCCAGGCACATCGAGCAACCGGCAGCACGCCATTCAAAACCGGCTTCGGAGAAGATGCGGTCGAGTCCTTCTTTCTCGGCCTGTTCGGCGACGAGTTGTGAGCCGGGGACGACGAGGGCTCGGACGTTGCTGGCGACCTTGCGGCCTTTCGCGATGGAGGCTGCTTCGCGGAGGTCGCTGATTCGCGAGTTCGTGCAACTGCCGATGAATGCCACGTCGATCTTCAAACCCTTGATCGGCTGACCTTCTTTGAGATCCATGAACTGCAACGCCTCGCGGATGATGGTGCGATCCTCGTCCGCGTAGCTGGCCACGGTGGGGATCGACTCGCTGACGCCGAGCGATTGAGCGGGGGTGATGCCCCAGGTGACGGTCGGTTCGATTTCGGCGGCGTTGTAGGTGACGACGTCGTCGAACTCGGCTTCCGGCCCGGAGGCCAGACTGAGCCACCATTTGGCGGCTCGTTCAAACTCTTCCCCTTTGGCGACGAGCGGTCGGCCACGCAGGTATTCGACGGTCGTTTGATCGGGATTCACATAGCCGCAACGAGCACCTCCTTCGATGCTCATATTGCAGACGGTCATCCGCTCTTCCATCGACATGCGGTCGAAGACTTCGCCCGCGTATTCGTAGGCGTAACCGACGCCCCCTTGCACGCCGAGCTTGCGAATCACGTGCAGCGTGACGTCCTTCGCGAAGACTCCCTTTCCGAGCGTGCCGTTGACCACGATGCGACGAACCTTCGCACGGCTCATAGCAAGCGTCTGCGTCGCGAGACAATACGCCACTTGGCTGGTGCCGATGCCGAACGCGATGCAGCCGAACGCTCCGTGAGTGCTCGTGTGGCTGTCACCGCAGGCCAGCGTGATGCCGGGCTGCGTGAGACCTTGCTCCGGGCCGACGACGTGAACGATCCCCTGCCGCTTGTCGTTGAGATTCAGCAGCGTGACGCCGAATTCGAGGCAGTTTTTCTCGATCGCCGACATCATTTCTTCGGCCAGCGTGTCGAGAAACGGGCGCGCTTGATTTTGCGTCGGGATGATGTGATCGACGGTTGCGAGCGTAAGCTCTGGATGCAGAACCTTCAGGCCGCGATCGCGCAACATCTCAAAGGCTTGTGGACTAGTCACCTCGTGAATGAGGTGCCGCCCAATGAAGAGTTGCGTCTGGCCGGAGGGAAGCGTGCCGACGGTGTGATTGTCCCAAACTTTGTTGAACAGGTTACGGCGATCAGTCATGGCGGAGATTCGGATTTCGGAAAGTGAAGGAATGGGTTTCGTATCGAGCCGTCATCGGCGGGCGCGGATTCTAAGCGAGCATCGCGTCGGTTTGCACCCGATCGTTTTCGTGAGCGGCGAAGCCCAAATAGGCCGGTTGTTTCGGTTCAGGTCGATTTCTACAATCCGCCGCCTGTTTGAAGGCTGAGGATAGAAACCTTGAAGGTGCCGACATGCCTGCCACGATCACGACTCCCGAAATTCCCAAGCTGACGCCGGAAGAGCTCGCGGAACTTTTGCAGCGGGAACGTGCGAAGGGAAACCCGCTCGCGCTGTTCGCCGGAAGCTGCGTAGATCCCGATGATCCGGAAGACAAAGCGTATTGGGCGGCAATTCACGAGCATCGACGGCAAATGGAACAACAGCTTTTAGAAATTGAGGCCCGTGAAGAGGCCGAGAGTCGGGTTCAACCATGAGTTTGTGGGTTCTCGACACCGACATGCTCTCTCTGCTGCAACTCCAACATCCTGGCGTGATCGTGCAGGCGTTATCCCGTTTGCCGGATGCTGTGGCGATCTCGGTTACCACAGTTCAAGAGGTCTTCATCGGGCGCTATGACAAGCTCAAGCGAGCCAAGAAATCTAGTGACATCATCGCTGCCTATGCACGTATGGAAGATTCGATGAACTTGCTCCGCAAGCTGCCGATCCTGAGCTACGACATTGCGGTGGATGCACACTTCGCGGAACTTCGTCGTAATTATCGACGTATCGGACGAAACGACCTACAAATCGCCTCTGTCGCTCTGAGCCATCACGCGACGCTCGTGACCCGCAACCTCATCGACTTCGGCCAAATTGACGGTCTACCAATCGAGGACTGATCCAAGTAGCGAGTGCCTCTCATCGACAAGTAACGAATAACGAATTCAAATCCTCAACCCAGAATGACTCAGAACCAAGATGTTTGAAAGCATTTCCGATCGACTGCGTGGCGCGTTTTCCTTTCTCGGCGGCAAGCTGACCGAGTCGAATATCCGCGAAGGGATGCAGCAAGTTCGCAAGGCGTTGCTGGAGGCGGACGTCAATTACGACGTGGTCGAAGGCTTCGTGAAGACTGTCACCGAGCAGTCGCTTGGTGAGTCAGTGCTCAAGTCAGTGCGACCCAGCGAGCAGATCGTCGCGATCGTCAACGATGAGTTGGTCAACTTGATGGGGCCGGTCGATCACTCGTTCCATTTTCAGAAGGATGGGATCACGATCCTGATGATGTGCGGCTTGCAGGGGTCGGGCAAAACGACCACCTGCGGTAAGCTCGCGCGGATGCTGAAAGAAGAGGGCAAGATGCCCTTGTTGGTGGCAGCCGACTTGCAACGCCCCGCCGCCGTCGATCAGTTGAAAGTCATTGGCGATCAGATCGGCGTCGCGGTGTATGCCGAAGAGCCGGGCAAGAGCACGCCGTTGCAAGTCTGTCAAAACGGCTTGAAAGAAGCTCGCCGCCGAGGCGATATCAAGGTCGTGATCCTCGACACTGCCGGCCGACTCCACGTCGATGACGATTTGATGCGCGAGCTGGAAGAGATCGACAACAAGTGCCAGCCGCATCAAGTCTATTTGGTCTGCGATGCGATGACCGGTCAGGACGCCGTCAACAGCGCGAAGGCATTCAACGAGGCGATGGAACTTGACGGCGTCATCCTCACGAAGCTGGACGGCGACACGCGCGGCGGTGCGGCGTTGTCGGTGAAACAAGTCACCGGCGTGCCGATCAAATTCATCGGCGTCGGCGAACAACTCGACAAGCTGGAGCCGTTTCATCCCGACCGCATGGCCGGTCGTATTTTGGGCATGGGCGACATCGTGTCGCTCGTCGAGAAGGCGCAGATGCACCTCGACGAAACGGAAATGGCCGAAGCTCAGGCCAAGATGGCAGCCGGCAAGTTCACGCTGGTGGATTTCCAGAAGTCGATGAAACAGATCAAAAAACTCGGCTCGATGGGCGAGATCATGAAGATGATCCCCGGTATGGGGGGCATGGTCGATGCGATGCAGGGGATGGGCAATCCCGACAAGGACATGGGGCACATCGACGGGATTATCAATTCGATGACCTCGTGGGAACGCGAGCATCCGGACAAGATCGACCGCAGTCGCCGCAACCGCATCGCGAAGGGGAGCGGCTCCGCTCCCGCCGAAGTCAGCGGTCTCATCAAGCAGTTCGATGCGATGTCCGGAATGATGTCCAAGATGTCGAACATGGGCTTTCTCGAACGGATGAAAGCCGTGCAAGAAATTTCCAAAGGAGGCTTCGCGATCCCCGGAGTCGATGGTCCCGGCATCAAGCAACGCAGCGGCCGCGGGCCCGTTGATCCGAAAGCGGCAAAAGAGCTGCTCAACAAGAAACGCAAAGCGGAACGACAAGCCAAGAAGAAGAATCGCCGCTAAGTGATGCTCCGCCGCGCTGGTGAACCGCCAGCCGCAAGCTGGTGATGAGCGTCAGCATCAGGAAACCCCTGACATGCTTCGCCGTTTTCGGTGTCATTTTCTCGCGAGCCATCAGGCGATTGCGGAACGGACGGTCCCGCTCGCTTCCCAAGAGTTTCAATTCGCCGTCGTCACAAGTGGGCAGGACGATACGGCAGCGGTCAACTGTCTCCAGCAGTTCCCGCATCTCCGCGTAAGCGAACAGCGAGAATGCCGATGAGGCAACATCGAGGGTGGAATCGCCAGCAAGACGAGTCCGAAGCTCGTCGATGACGCGATCATTGCCTGCATTTGGAATCAGTTTCATGCTTGATAGTCATTCTGGCTCATGACTCAGAGGGAACCCCTGAGCTTTGACTTCGGGAGCAACCCATGCGGTGGCCTCACTGACAACCGCTCCCGGCGAAACCGTCAATGTGCCAGAGATTCGTGAGAGGTCAAACGCAGTGAATACCGGCTGGTTATCCGCGCCGACGAGCAACGTGTCCGGGCCAATTCGCCGATGCACAAAGCAAACGCCATCGCGATCATTGTCGTGAATCTGTGCGAGCGCCTTCAAAGCCCGAGCAGCGAATTCCCGGCGGGCGGTGACCGTCCATCCGGTGTCAGCCACTCGCTCGGCAACCGTTGGGGCACAGGGATCAACCAGCGAGAAAAAACATAACTCGCCGGGATACTCCGGGACATCGTGGAACGAGTCTATCAGACGCGGAACGCAAGCCAGATGCTGCAACTTCTGAAGAGCCTCGAACTCGCGGCT
>JANNDA010001271.1:0-14283 GCA_031387195.1 Planctomyces sp.
GCTCAGCCCCCGGCTAATGGCTGCCAAGCCTCCGGCTTAAAAACAGAGTGCCAATTTCAAACGAATCCGTCGCGATCTGCTTTTCCAAAGCACATCCAAACTACAACGTTGCTCGCCCTTTTTCTCATCGGCTCAATCACATCTTCGCTGAGCGGCTGCGGCTCAGCACCAAATCCTGATGCTCTCGCTTTGCGTGAGCTGAAGTCCGACGCCGGAAAACTGTCCTTGGTCCGTTTCAGCCCGGATGGTTCATTTCTGGCGGCAGGAGGTGCGGACGGCGAGGTCATCGTTTGGAGCGATCTGAGCCTCTCGCCCAAAAATTTGGACTCCGGTCACCATGCGCCGCTCGTCAGTTTGACGTGGGCTCCGAACAATCTCCTGACGACCAGTGATCTCAACAACGGTTTTGTCGGGTGGCAGTTCGGCAAGTCCGAGCCCAAACGGATCGAACTTCCCGGTCTGCCCGCGCCGGTGGTCTGTGTCGCATTTCGACCGAAACTGACCCCGCTGGAATTCGTGATCGGTTCGCGCGACGGGTCGTTAATCTTTTTTGACAAAAAAGAGGCCAAGCAGCTCAAGCCCGATCATCGCGGTGCCGTCAAGCAAATCGCTTACCTGCCAGACGGACGATCGCTAATCTCGGCCGGAGCAGACGGGAAACTGATCTGGCGTGAGGCCAATTCGCGAAGAATCGTCGAAGCGGTGAAAGCTCACGAAACCGAGATCAGTCGCCTAGCCATCAGCCGCGACGGCAAGCAGCTCATCACCGGCGACTGGAACGGTCGGATCAAAGTCTGGGATGTGGAAACGCGAAAGTCGCTTGGGACCTTTGAACAACCCGATGCGGTCTCTGGGCTCGGTTGGGCTCAAGGTCACGTAGTCAGTGCCAGTTGGGACGGTTCTCTTCGCCTCTGGAATGTCGCCTCCGGCCAACTGCTGCGAACCATCTCAACGGGGCAGCCGATTCACGATCTGGCCATTGACCCGCGCACCGAGCGGATGGCGACGGTTTGTCTGGACCAAGTGGTTCGCATCTGGGATTTGCCCAAATAATTCGCATCCAAAGTAGTGATTACGCGATGAAGAAGCCCAGCATTTTTAGAAATGTCGGGCTTCTGACATTCCGGAACTGCCCAGTTTTCAATGGGAATGCAGAAAAGAGCCTGTCCGAGAACTAGCACCTAGGACGGCGATGCGGGTTATTCCGACGTTCGTAATATAGGTTGTGGTTTTTCGGCATTGATCGGTGAATTTCAGGAAAGTCCACCAACGACGACCTAGGTTTTTCAGCAAGACCAAGGTTTCTCCCACAGATCAAATCGCGTATTGCCACTTTACGAGGATTACTGACGATGAACATTCCTATCCCCAGCTCGTCTCAACAGCCCTCACAGCCTCAACTCATCAGTTCCCACACCATCTTGTTGTTATGCGGCGTTTTGTTTGGCATGTGTGTCAGCAACAACATTTCGCAAGAGAACAGAATGGTGTTTATGCTCGCAGGAACGGTCGGGGTCATCGCTTTTTTGGGATTAAGCGTGGCGAAGCGAACTCAGACTCACTCACAGCAGCAAGTCGCCATGCTACAAGTCGAAGAGCGATTGGACCGGCACGCTCATTGTGACCTGCGATCTGCTGGGCGGGCAGTGAGCCTTGCGGCAGTGGGCACCACTCCGGTCGTAGACGTCTCCCACTAATACACATCCCAAGAATTGATTGCGCGATAAAGAAGCCCGGCTTCTTAGATAAGCCGGGCTTCTGGCATTCAGCAAGCGCACCGTTTTCAATTGGCCTACGGATTAGTCTTTCCGAGGCAACTGAGCGACGGCAAGGAGTGCTACAAAGCATCCGACAATCCTTGTCGCAACAAGGGGATGACAAACTCTGGAAAAGAGTGAGAGACGACTGAGACCCAGGACTGCTTCCGGTCGAAGAGTTGAACATCGACCTGCGTGCGTTGGGTAGCTGCGGTGAGCGGCTCCTGGCGACCGAAAATATCTGCAACCACCAAGGAACAGTCGATGAAGCTCCAAGACTGGGAAACGACCATCCAACAAATTATTGATGCCTCGAATCACGAGCCCAAAGAATCCGGAAAGTACAAAGTCCTGACGGAATGGCGGACGAAGCTGGCCAAAAGCGAGCGCCCGTTGCAACCATTTCAAATCGACGAAATTGTGCGCGAAGTCCGGAAACGGCTCACGAACAGCAGCCAACAATCCCACAAGAGCGTTCAAGCTCCGCTTGCTTATGCCTCTTAATCGTAGGTAGTCCGGCTGCAAAACTATTCTGGACTAGGAAGCCTGCGGGGGCGAAACGTTCTCCGCAGGCTTTCTGTGTTTCTCGGCACTCGGTACGACGGGCGAGCGGAGCCTATCGGTCCGCGCGAATCAGCTTCTGTTCCACCAGCATCTGCACGAACTTCTTCGCCACCGGACCAGCTTCTTTACCGCCGGAACCCGCTTGTTCGAGCACCACAACGAACGCCACTTGCGGGCGATCGGCCGGGACATACCCGGCGAACCAAGCGTGGTCCAAACGACCGTTGCCGATTTCAGCGGTTCCCGTTTTGCCGGCGATCTGCACTTCTTTCATCCGCACCGTTTTGTAGCCGGTGCCATGTGAATCGGAGACCGCCTGTTCCAGACCTTCACGAACACGGGCGAGCGTCCCTTCCGTCAGACCCTCAATACGGCGTCGAGGCGTGTTGATCGGCTCTGCTGGCGAGAGCCGCTTGGGGGAGATCGGCTCTGACTGGTCGGCCAGTGGCTCGGTTTCCGGAGCAGCCGTAATCTCGCGAACGACGTGCGGCGTGACCAACCAGCCGTCATTTCCAACCGCCGCCATCAAGCGTGCAATCTGCAGCGGAGTCACCGTCAACCGAGACTGCCCAATCGCGAGGCCCAACGTGGTTCCGGAAGACCACGGCTCGCGTTTCTGGGACGCAGAAGCCCTCTTGGGCAAGTTGGCCGGTGATTCATCGTCCCACGGCGAGATCGGCACGCCGCCGTCAGCATCATCACCGGCGAGCCGTTCGTGACCGGCCAACTCAACTTTCGTCTGTTTCTTCGACCGTGTCCCCGTCCCCCCCCCCTTTGCCAGGGTCGTCGGCAATTGCTCCGGAGGACGCGGAAGATTGCCCCCCTTTTCGCTCGGGAGATCAATGCCGGTCGGATGACCGAATCCAAAACGATCTGCCCAATCGACCAACTGGTGCGGCCCGATCGTGCGAGCCGCTTTGAAGAAGTACACATTGCAAGAGACGGCAATCGCCTTCGCCAAGTCGGTCTCGGAGTGCCCGTGCCCGAAATGTGTGTAGGTGTAGCAGCGATTATTCTTGGGGGTGTCGAGGTATCCCACACAATTGATCGGTTGGTCGGGGTCAATTTTTCCGCTTTCCAACAACGCGATCGCGGACACCGTTTTGAAAACTGATCCCGGCGGTAACTCGGCCTGAGTCGCACGAGACAGTTGCGGACTTCGGGGGTCCGTATCCAGCGCCTGGCGAACGTCACTGGCTCCCGACAACCAATCGTTGACGTCAAATGTCGGAGCGGTCGCGGCAGCCAGAATTTCCCCCGTCTGCACATCCATCGCGACAAGACACGCTCCCGGCGGACGTTTCTTGTCAGCGACTTCGCCATCCACGATCTCGTTCAACAGCGCCGTCGCCTGTTCTTGCAACGCAACGTTGAAACTGAGGACAACATCGCGACCGATCCTCGGCGGCTTAACGACCTCAGCTCGAACCACGATTCCGTTCTGATCGCGGACGATCTTTCGTTGACCGCGTACGCCGCGCAGGGTTTGTTCATAAGACTTCTCGACCCCCGTTTGGCCGATCGCATCTCCCGGCTGATAATCCAGCGGATCGCCGTAAGGATAACGCCGCTGTCGAGCATCAAGATCGGGCTGATTGATCTCACCACGATAGCCCACCAAATGCGGCGCGAGTTGCCCCCGTGGATAAACACGCCGAGTGGTCACGTCTGTCCGCACGCCATGAAAGCGATCGGGGTGCGTTTCGATCTCGATGACGACATCGAGCGGGACATCTTCCAGCAAAACGTGGTCTGCGGAGTGTTCCGGAATTCGTAGCGTGTCACGTTTCTCGCGCGTCGGCGATGTGGTCAATTCCTGCGTCACCACACTCCAAGCTCGCGTCCACGCCGGCGGTTGCTCGTCGGTCGTTGTCGTCAGCGCAGGTTTCGCGGAAACATTGTCGTCCAGTTGTTTGGACTGCCGCTCGTCAACAAGTTGAAAGATGCGGTCCACTCGCCGCTGCACACGCTGACGCAACTCGGACAGTTCCTCTGGTTTGTGTTCGGTCATCTCCGCGAGTGCTTGCCACATCGCTGATCGCTGCGAGAGAACTTGTTGCCGCGCCTGCTCGATCTTCCCTTTGTCTCGGCGTTCGGTACGACTCAAACGCGACATCGCCTCGTCACGCAACCAACGCTCATTCGCCGGTTCTTCGAGCCAGCGGTAATTCACGAGCACTCGGAATCGCTCTTCGTCAAATGCCAGCACAGTCCCGTCAGCCGCAACGATACGACCATGCCGACTCGGAATCGGCTCGAACGAAACGCTCTCTCGTCGCTCATCAACCGCAAAACCGTCCGCCAAGAACCACTGTAAATGCACCAATCGCCCGACCACGACGAGCAACGGCAAGACCATCGCGACGAACAACCACGTCAGTCGCAATGCCGGCTCGGCATCAATATCCCAAGCCGCTCCGCTTCGAGACGGTTGATTCGCTGCGTAAATGGGGGTCGGTTGGTTTCGCATCACAGTCGCCACCCCGTAGTACAGGCGGCTCGCCTGTGTGGATTGTCCAAACGGATCACAGGCGAGCCGCCGGTGCTACGGGCTTTGAAATCGCCTCACCCATTTTGGATGCCAGGCCAAACAGAATCGCTCCGTAAGCCGCCTCAAGCGCAATCAGCGGCAACGCGCCCAACAACAGCGGCCCGTTCCCCTCAAACAAACTTCCGTAACCATGCGAAACCAACAAACCACTGCCGATCAGCGCGAACTGCCAGACGAACATCGGCAGCGCCGAACGTGATCGCGATTCTGGAAGCAACGGCAACATCAGCCCCGCAGCCAATGTCGTCGCCAGCATTTCCTGACCGAATCGACCGCTCGACAGACCATCTGCCAGTAACCCGATGAGTGTCGCCCACACGATTCCACGAGCATCGTCAAACCACGTCACCGCGAGCACCACCGGCAACCACATCAACGGAAGTCGGCAGTCACCGATCGTCAGCGCCGTCCCGCAAGCCACCTGCACGGCGAGCGAAAAATACGTCAGCAAAGCCAGAATGAAATGTCGCATCAGTTCGCCAGTCGTTTGGGATTCACTTGCGGACGCACAACACAAACCGCTCGTGCGGTGCGAGGATCAGTCGCCGGACGGACATCGATCTCCCAATGAGTCGCACCTGCGGCAAGTTTGGCGCGGGTCACCGTGCCATAAAACAACGGTGTTTCAAATCCACCGGGTGTTTCCAGTGAAAACACTTCGTCCCCTTCGCTGACCGGCTCCTCGGTCGAACTGATCTTCGTCAACTGACATCCGTCTTTGCCGTTACCGATCAGAATTCCCTCCGCCTGGAAGACCAAGCCATCCGTGGTCAATCGAGCCAACCGAGCACGGCCACGAAATCGTTTATCGGTGAGCGGAACCCAAGTGCTGCTCCAGCGACCGACATGCTGCAACTTGCCGATCACGCAGCTTCCCGCGAAGACCGGCAGATCGGGCGCGAGCCCACTGTCTTCACCTTGATCGAGCAGTGCGACGTTGGAATCTAACACCAGTGCCGCTTCGGTGAGTCCGTTCGAGCGGCCACGGTCGAGCAAAAAATTTCCGCTCGACGAACGCCACGCTGCAGCCAGTTCTTCTCCCAAAACATTCGCCTGCACAACCTGCGGCACGATTAACGGCGGCGGATCAATGGGGCGATGTGCTTCGTCGTGACGTTGCAACGCGAGAAGTTGTTCGCGCCGCGTTCGTTGGCTCATCAGCCGTTCGCGACGGAGTTGCTGTTCAAGATTTGAAACTTGAAATTTGAAATTCGAAAGTTGCTCTGACAGATCACGCTCTTCATCACCGAGCAACCGCAGTTTCATCTGAGTCGCCACCGACTGTCGCACATCGGCAGCCAGTTGAATTCCGGGAGTCAGGCCATCGCGAACGATTGATCGCACCCGACTCTGCAAATGCAACGGCGCAAAGCCGAGCCCAATCGCGGTCAGACAGCAGAGGATCGTGATGAACTTGGGCATGCCGATTCGTGTGCAGTCATGTAACCCGAAGCGTGAGCGAGGGCAAACGCTTCGAAAGACCCTCAATTCCTAACCAAGTGAAGCATTCGCCCTCGCTCACGCTTCGGGTTAATTTTTCAAACGCTCACCGTTCTTCAAAAATCTTTTGAGCCGTCGTCGAGGCTGTCACGCCACTGCGACAGATGGTCCAGGCAGATCGCCGTCCCGCGAGCGACCGTTGTCAGCGGGTCGTCGGCCACTCGCACCGGAATGCCGAGTTGCTCATTCATGAGCTGATCGAGCCCACGCAACAGCGCGCCACCGCCGGTCAGCACCAAACCGTGATCGACAATGTCGGCAACTAGTTCTGGCTTGCACCGCTCAATAACATTCTTGCAGCAGTTGAGGATCGCCGTCACCGGTTCGCGCAGAGCCTCGCGAATTTCCTCACTGGTAACGACCGCTTTGCGGGGAATACCGCTGATCGTGTCGAGACCGCGGACGTCCATCGTCAGCTCTTGTTCGAGCGGATAGACGTTGCCGATTTCAATTTTGATCTTCTCAGCCGTCTGTGAACCGATCCGGAGCGAGAAGTGTTGTTTGAGGTATTCGACGATCGCCTCATCAAGTTCATCTCCAGCGACGCGCACCGACTGCGCCACGACGATGCCTCCGAGGCTGAAGATCGCCACATCGCTCGTTCCGCCGCCGATGTCACAGACCATGCTGGCAATCGGTTCGGAAATCGGCAGACCGGCTCCGATGCCGGCGGCTTTCGATTCTTCGATCAGGTAAACGCGACCGGCACCCGCGCGTTCGGCGCTGTTAAAAACCGCTCGCTTTTCCACCGGCGTGATGCCGCCGGGAACGGCAATGATGACACGCGGCTTCAGACCACGTATCTGCCGACTGGCCTTTTGAATGAAGTACCGCAACATGGCTTCGCACAATTCAAAATCGGTGATGACTCCGTCCTTGAGTGGCCGGACAGCGACGATTGAATCGGGAGTTCGACCAAGCATTTGCTTGGCCAATTTGCCCACGGCCGTCCCTTTGCCGAGCACACGCCGTGTCCCTTTTTCCAACGCAACCACAGAAGGCTCGTTGAGCACAATCCCCTCGCCCTGGACGGACACAAGCGTGTTCGCAGTCCCCAGGTCGATGGCCAGATCCGGGCAAAAGAGACGTCGTAGCCGATGAATCATGGGTCGTCCGTGACCGAATGTCGTAGCTCGGCCCTCCAGAGCCGAAATCCTGAGATCACGAACGTCGCAGGTGGTTTGAAAGACCGATCCAACAAGACAATCGCGATCCAAAGTCCAATTCGGAGCGGGCTTATAGCCTTGACCCCAAAACCGGACAAGACCCTTTCAGTAGGTCAGAGGGACCGCGTTTTTAGCCGATTTGTTGACTCTCGGAATTCCTGAACTAACTTTACTTTTGCACTTCAAACTGATCGACTCGATCTCCAGCGATGTCCGACGTTTGAGCGTTTCCTCTGCGCGCTAGTGGTCCAGCAATTTGAACTGACAAGTGGTCGCGTTCGCCAGAACGCGGCAACCCCGCGCTTTTCCGACTGCGGCTACTTGGCAAATCAGATTTGGTCTCACCGCTTGGTGAGTCGTGAAGGTCAGCTCAAGCGAACTCAACGAATTAGGACACAAGATGAACTGCTGGAAGAGGTTTTGGGCCGAAGAGGATGGACCCACAGCAGTCGAATACGCATTCCTGCTGACTTTTATCGTTCTGGGGTCCGTCGGCACCTTGGGATTATTTGGTTTGAGATTTCGTGCCATCTACGTTGCAATCGCCAGCGAAATTCCCGAATAGCAAACCGGCGGTCGATCAAACTCTCTCGATAGTCAGTCACACGCACGTCATCTGAGAGCCGATTGCAGCTCGTCTTGAGATTGTTGATACTCCTCCGCGAGTCACTTCTCACGACAAATCTTCAGACGGCCTGCCATGAACGCTCCCTCCAATTTCAAGATCCTTCCCGATCAAGATGAACTTGCTCAGATGCAGCGTGACCTGCGCTTTTATCCGAGTCTGGTGACTGATCCCAAAGTTCTCTCGCGTGAGCAAGTCGCACAGTTCAACCGCGATGGCTACGTCAGCGGGGTGCGGGCTTTTGACGAACCGCAGACGCTGCGGAATCGCCAATACTTCGACGCTTTGCTGGCGAAAGTGCTGGCCGCTGGCGGCGACAGCTATTCGATCAGCACGGCCCATCTGAAATATGGTTACGTCTACGACTTGATCACGAATCCGAGCATCGTCGATTGTGTCGCCGATATTCTCGGTCCAAACGTGATCGGCTGGGGCTCGCACTTCTTCTGCAAGATGCCGAAAGACGGCAAGCTGGTGGCCTGGCATCAAGACGCCAGCTATTGGCCGCTGACTCCCTCGAAGACTGTGACTGTTTGGCTGGCGATCGACGATGCCGACATCGAAAACGCCTGCATGAAGTTCGTGGCCGGCTCGCAACACGTCGGCCACCTGACGTATCGCCCGAGCAGTGAAGCAGACCATAACGTGCTCAACCAGAGCATCGACAACGCGGAACAATATGGAGCCGTCGTCTACGACCAACTCAAAGCGGGTGAGTTCTCCATTCACGCCGACCTGCTGCTGCACAGCTCCGAAGCCAACACGTCCGATCGCCGCCGCTGTGGTTTGACGCTCCGCTATTGCACACCCGATGTCCGCGCCGGGGCCGAGTGGAACAAGAAGGGGGTCGTCGTCCGCGGCACGGACCTAACCGGCCATTGGGAAAATCCGCCGCGACCGACGGTCGAATAACGTAGAGCAGGCGGCTCGCCTGCTCATACTTGCCGGAGGATTCACAGGCGAGCCGCCTGTGCCACGACTTTTTAACAGTCTGCTTAAGCCGCATTTCGGATCGTCGTCTCAAGAACCTCACCATCGCGCAGCGAAAGTCGGCGAGCTGCCCGCTGAGCGGCAGCAGGATCGTGCGTCACCATCACGATCGTGCGACCATCACGTACGAATTGATCGAACATCGACAAGACTGCTTCGCGACTTTCTGGATCAAGATTGCCGGTTGGCTCGTCGGCCAGAATGACGCTGGGGTTGTTGGCCAACGTCCTCGCAAGGGCGACTCGCTGTTGCTGGCCGGTACTCAGCTCACTCGGTTTGTGGTCGATGCGATTGCCGAGTCCGACCTGCTCCAGCAATGCCGCCGCACGGTCTTGTTGCTCAGCCTTGCCGACGCCGTTCAAGAACAGCGGCACTTGAACGTTCTCCAATGCCGTCAAATACGGCACGAGATTGAATGTTTGAAACACAAAGCCGATCCGCTCACGCCGTCGCTTGGTTCGTTCAGCAATCGGCAGGTCATAGAGCGACTGACCGTCGAACATCACCTGGCCGCAATCCGGCGACAACATGCCGCCGAGAATCGACAACAACGTCGTCTTTCCGCTCCCGCTGGGACCGACCACTGCCACGTATTCGCCGCGAGTGATCTCCAGTGAACTCGCTTTGAAGGCCACGACCTCTTGCTGGCGTCGGCGATAGATTTTGGTGACGTCGTGAAGTTGAAACATGATTTCATCTGTCCTTGGTGAGCCGGAGGCCGTTAGGCCCCGGACGTTTGACGAGCTGCAATGTCCGGGGGCTGACGCCCCTCGGCTCACCTGATCGCGTTGGTAGTTGTGGTGAATCAAACCTCTTGGAAACAACAACACGGATCGAGCTTCGCTGCTGAGCGTGCTGGCCAGAGCGCAGCCAGAGTTGTGACAACAAGTGCCGCAACAATCGCGATAACCATCAACTCAGGGAGCGGCTTCACGCTGACTCCTGCCCATTGCGATCCGAGCACCTTGGCGACGATCAGCCCCAGCACACAGCCGCCAACGGCTCCGACGGTTCCAAGCAACCACGCCTTCAGCAAAAACATCCGAGCCACCAGCCCCGGAGTCGCTCCGAGCGCCATCAGCGTGCCGACTTCGCGCCGACGCTCGCGCACGTTGGATGAGATCGTGCTGGCAACGCTCGCACCGCCGACCACGACCAAGATGCCCAACACCAGCAGCGACATTTGGCTCATCAGCCGATTGATTCCCACTTGTGTTGAGACCACTTGCGAGATCGTCACGACCTTCGCATCGGGCAACAGCTCGGCCAGTGACGGTACGAGCTTGCCGGCTGCGTCTTCACAACAGCCCATGACTTCGATGGCGTTCACAACCTCGCCTGCATTGGTCAGTCGCTGAACCGTGTGCAGGTGAGCGAACACACGCGAGTCATCAATCGTCCCGGTTCGCGGCAGCACCGCCAGCACTTGCAGCTTCTCGCCGAGCAACGTCAACGACTTCCCCGGCTTCAACCCAGAGAACTCAGCCACATCCGCTCCGATAACCGCCTCGTTCCCTTTCAACTGGTCGATAGTCCGCTGCGATGCGAGCGTTTCCGGCGCGGCGTCAAAGGTCTTTGGTCCGCACGCCGCCTTCTTGCAACCTTCATGCTTGTTGCTGAACAGCGTCACCGACTGCCACACCGCTTTGGCTTGAAACTCCGTTTGCGGCAGGATGCCCGTCAGCGTGACATCGCGGTTCGCGACCTTGGTCGATACACACAACTTCGGCGACAACCGCTCGACCCCCGGCAGGTTGGCCAACAGGATGCTCGACACATGCGACTCCGGCAGCGTCTGCTCGGTGAGGTCGGCCGAGTAATAATCCTGCAACGTCGCTCCCTTCGGAAGCACCAAAACGTTCGCGCCGAGCGACTGCAATTGCTGCCCGACTTCACGCTCCGAAAACACAGTGACATGTCGAATCGCGACCAGCGCCGTCACACCCAGCAAGATAGCCAGCGTGCTGGTAAGCATGGCCGAAGGCCGCTCCCAGATCTCACGCCAGACGAGGGTTTTGAGGTTCATCGGTTTCTCCTGAAGTGTTCCGGATTGACGGCGCACTCCATTGATAACGGCAAAGAACAAACACAATTTGTCGTTGGTTATTGATCATTGGTCATTGATCATTTGGGGAGAGAAGTTCGTTCGACAAATGCCCGACTGTCTTCCCAATAACCAATGATCAACGACCAATAACCAATCTCCTCGCCTCAAATCACCGTGTGGCTATCGCTTCACGCCTTGCGTTGGCTGAGTCGTCGTTCGCGGCGCTGCGTTTGTCGGAGCCGGCGCGTGTTGATGATGCTTGCAGTTCGGGTCGTCGCAGCACTTGCCTGCCTTCGCCAGCGCGGCGGCGATTTCGTCTTTCGACGTCGCCGCGTCGAACTTGCCAACCAACACCCCCGGCGGAGCAAGCAACACCGTGTGCGTCGATTTCGTCTTCGGGTCGAGTTGCATCTGTCCGAGGAATTTGCCTTCCAACGGATCAGCGGCCTGCATCGAAATCGCCACCAGTCGATCTTTGAAATGCGGATCGCTTTGAAAATCCTTCAGCGCGACCGGAGCCGCTCCCTTTGCAGAACCTTGCACCGTGACGACCACCAGCTTGCCTGCTTGCAGCGACTTCATTGTCAACATCATCGTTGGCGTGACGAAGGCCTCGCTGAGTTTTTCGACCGTCACCTTCTGCGAGAAAATGCCGGTGAGTGCTCCATTCGGCGCGATCACGACCGTCATCGGCATCGGTGCTCGGCTGACGTCGTACTTCGTGACCAACGCTTGCTCGGCGGGAATACCCACCTGAGCCGACGCCACAACCGCTTGCTCAGTCTTGCTGGCCAAGCCCCCATTCAGCGTCGCTGCCATCGCTTTCGTGAGTTCGTCGTTCTGTTTGTAGAACAACAGAAACGTGTACTTGCCCTCTTCAGCCGCCTTGTCGAGCGTCTGCTGCGCCTTGCTGACGGCTGCTGCGACTGGAGCCGTTGCCGCTGTCTGCTGAGCATTCGCAAACGTCACGACGCCCAGAGTCATCAGTCCAGCCAGTGTGTAACTCATCATTCGAGACGGGAAAGACATGACGATTCCTTTCGCGAAGAGACTCCATTCAGCGCAGCGTCAGCCGGTAGCAGACGTCGTGAGACGCAGCACGTCACTCTTTCGGCGTTTCCCGAACCGAGTGTGAGCAGGGCTTCGCAATCTCGCGACTTCGACTCAAGAGCGTCCCTCAACTTTGAGAAGCTTGCCCAAGCTCCGCGAGTTCGCGACTCAGAAGCCCGGCTTCTCGTAGATGCCGGGCTTTTCCACGCCAGCATTCGGCGGTTGCCACAAGCCGGAGGCTTGTCAGCCATTTACCGTCGGGAGCGTAGCAACATCACCAGACAACTCGTCCGCAGACATTTCGGCGGTTCTAAACCACGCGTTGTAAGTTCTTCGTCAATCCGAGCCGTCGCCTTTTCAACGTCAAATATCTCGACATCAAAAGCCGTTCGCTTCCACTCAATTCGGTATGAGACCATCGCGTTTCAGCTCACCGAGGAGTTCGTCGTGAGACACGGTTGGCTCATCACGTCGCTCGGCAACAGCGGCCAAGTCGCTCAGGTCTTCGAGCAACTCCTGATAGTCCGCAAGCGGCACGATGACCGCTGTTGTTTCTCTCATGGAATTCGTCACGAATTGGACGGACGGAGGCTCTTTGACAGCCAGCATGACAAACTCCTTGCGATTGACGAACAGGGCCGATGACTCGCGTGCCGCAATAGCCGTGTCATCCAGGCAACGGTAGCGCACCCCACGCTCGCGAGCCAGATGATGCCAGCGATCAGGCTAACAACCATCCCACGAGAAACTGAAGCTGGCCGAAACGTCCAGACAATCGTGCGCTCGCCCGCCGGAACACTGACGCCGCGATACATCCCTTCGGCGCGGCGAGCTTCCGCAGGCTGGGCATCGACCGTCACTTCCCAGCCGGGATAAAACAAATCGGTGAGGATCACTTCGCCGCCTCCCGCTGAGTTGGCTTTCAGCGTGACTCGGTTGGCTTGGTAGTCGGTGACTTGGACAAAGGCATCTGCGATCGAATTGGCGAATCGCACGCGGCCCGGGGCGTCAATGAGTTCGTACAACAACAGCGGTTCGTTCGGTGAGCGTCCCCAGGCAGGATGAATGAGTCGGTCGTAGCCGCGCCATGCCAGTCGCACTGGCCAATGCGATGAACTCAGCGGCTCGAAGCGCAGCAAGTGTGTGACACCGGCCTTTCGCAACCATGCCACTTGTGCGGCAATCGTCGACGAGTTCGAATCGTCGGTCGGCATGATCAATTCGGGATCGAAGTATTCGAGCGGCGCGAGGCCCATGTACTGCGGCGTCGCAGAGTAGCCGGTCAGTGTTGGCAGGTTTGGACCGGGCGCGAGCATTCTCACGGGCTGAGGAGCAGCGGCCAGGATGCGGCGGATTTCACTTTGCGACCGGTGTGCAATCGGTGGATCATCGAGAGGGATGGCATTTGTGACCCACTGACTCACGGTCCACAGATCGAACACTGCAACACCGAATATCAGCGCGATCACGACACCGCAAGCGGCAGATAATGGCACAAACCCCACCGAGCTTGCCTCGGTGGAAACGGGCTTCTGCACTCCGGACGATCTCTCCTGATCCGTGATCGGCGTAGTGCAAAAGCCCAAAATCCACCGAGGCAAGCTCGGTGGGGTTTGAGTCAGCTTCCGCTGTGCCAGGCAGGCCCTTTTCTTGGCTCGCTGTAAAAACGCGGCAACGACGAAGTCCAACGCAGCGGCCGACAGCAGCGCCAATCCCAACGAGGCCACCATTCCGTAGCGGCCCAAGCCTGAGAAGAAATTGAAGCCTGGGAAATGACGTATCACCGGCATGAAGGCTCCGGTCGCCAGCAAGACCATGAGACCGCTGAGCACGGCCCAGAGCATCCAGAGCTGTCGTGTCGATCCCTCGCGATACCGCCGTAAGACCGCTGCGACAAACAACAGCAACCACGGCAGCAAGCCCACGTAAAGGTGAGCCTCCGTTTTGTTCGTGACCGAGTCGATCGAAAACGCTCGCAGAGCTTGAATGGCTTTGTCGGTATCGACGTCGGGCGCGTACCACATCCACGGCAG
>JANNDA010001316.1:0-2312 GCA_031387195.1 Planctomyces sp.
GGCGGGCGCTTCCCGACGCGATTAATTCGTAGCCCCTTTAACCGGCCGCCCGCGCTGACGCTTCGGGTTACTTTTTGGTGGCTCATACGCATTCCGGATCACGAGTCGGTAGGAATTAGGCCGACCTCGCGCAGCTTGCCGCGCAGAGTCATGCGGGCCAGGCCCAGTTGCTCCGACATCTTGGCTTGATTGCCGTCTAACTCGTCCCAAGCGGCTCGCAAAACCTGAGCCTCGAAGTCGGCCAAGAGCAGCCGATAGATGTCTGTGCGACCTTCGGCCAAATACTGTCGAGTCAGCACACCGAAGTCGGATGCCATTCCACGAGCGGTTCCGGTTCGGCACGCCGCCGGCAGGTCGTCCACATCGATCACGTTGCCGGGCGCGTGCAGCAGCGCGAAACTCAACGCGCTGCGAAGTTCGCGAATGTTTCCCGGCCATGAGTGATGAGACAGGGCATCACTTGCGGCACCGCTGATCGTGCAAGCGGCACGATTCTGTTCGGTGCAAAGTTGCTTCAAGAAGTAATCGACGAGACGCGGCAGGTCGTCCGCTCGATCCCGCAGCGGCGGCAGTTCGATATTGAAGCCATTCAGCCGGTAATACAGGTCCAAGCGAAAAGTTCCGAGCTTCACCGCTTCGTCGAGGTTCTTGTTGGTGGCGGCGATGACGCGCACATCGGTCGTCACGGGCGAGTTGCCGCCGAGTCGCTCGAACTGCTGCTCTTGGAGCAGTCGCAACGCTTTGGCCTGAGTGGTCAGGCTCATGTCGCCGATCTCATCCAGGAAGATCGTGCCGCCGTTGACTTGCTCGAACTTGCCGATGCGGCGTTGTTCCGCGCCGGTGAAGGCTCCTTTCTCGTGGCCGAACAGTTCGCTTTCGAGCAGCGTTTCGGGCAACGCCGCGCAGTTGATCGCGAGAAATGGACAATCTCGCCGCGTACTGTGCTGATAGATCGCCCGCGCGATCAGTTCTTTTCCGGTCCCGCTCTCGCCGGTGATGAGCACCGGATAATTGTGCGGAGCGACGCGGCCAATCTGTTTGTAGACCTCCTGCATCGAAGGGCTGCGGCCGATGATCTGCTCGGATTCCTCCGGTACGGCTTGGCCATCGTCGATCAGCGCGGCCACTCGTTGCAGGCGACTGGTTTCGATCGCCTTCTCGACGAGTTTTTTGAGCGTATCCAGATCGAGCGGCTTCAACAGATAGTCGAACGCTCCGCGGCTCATGGCTTCGATCGCGGTTTCGGACTTGGCGTAAGCCGTCATCAGAATGACTGGCACGCGGGCGTCGATCGCACGCAGTTCTTGAAACAGGTCGAGACCGCTTTTGTCCGGCAGGCGGATGTCGAGCAACGCGACGTCCGGCCGTTCGGCTTGAAAGGCTTGCAGCCCCGCGCGGGCATTCGACGCGGTGACGACTTTCATCTTCGACGACGCGAAGCAGCGCTCGATTACGTACAGGATGTTGGGTTCGTCATCGACGACCAGAATTTTGGATTGCATATCAGGGTGCCGGAATCACGTTGGTGCCACGAATGCCGAAGTATTCCGCCGCTTTGAGAAGATGTCGGTCATTGCTGAAGACCTCGGAATAGTCATTGGCAGCGGCACACGCCAAGTGCATGGCGTCGCCCGTTCGGATGAAGACGTTGTTCGGCAGGCCACGAATCACGGCAGCCGCGCGGCGAGCGATGGCATCGTTGAGGTCGTACCAAGCCAAAAACCCACTTCGGCAATCCCGTTCAAAGTCTTCGATGACGTTGGTCATTTCAGCAAACGTCAACCGTTGTTCGCGGTAGTGTCGATGAATGGCGGCCATGAACTCAACGCGGGCATGTATGCACGCAGCCACTCCGTCAGCATCACCAAACAGTTCGCGAACTTCGGGTGTGCCCGGTTCCAAGACATAACACTTCACCGCGTAGCACGAATCGACGTAGATCATCGGTCGCGATCCTCGGAGATGATGTCGGTCGAGTCCACATTGACTCGGGGACTCGATAGCGTTGCCCAGTGATTGGGTGGAAATCGTTGTCCGACTTTACGCGGGACCGGAATGTGAATTTCGGCGATCACGACCCCCTGATCGACGACCACTGTTTGCTCGCTGGCCGCGTTGCGAATGAGCGACTTCATCGTTTCATCGAGTTTGTCGAGCGTGACTGTTTTCATCGCTGTGCTCCTGCATCAAACCAAGAATCCACGCAAACATTTCCGGGCCGAAGTGTATCTGTCGCAGTCTCCCGGACCTACGCGACTTTTGGGTGATCTGTCGTGCGACGTTGTGCCGTAGGATGGCCGCCCTCGGCCGTC
>JANNDA010001338.1:0-2186 GCA_031387195.1 Planctomyces sp.
AAAGGAAAGCGGTGCTGACACACCGCACTCCAAATTCACTCAATCACGACGCGATCCAAAATCGCGGCGTCATACGCATCAATCGGTTTCAAATTCGGAGCAAACGGCGCTGCCGCCTCCGCCCCTTCACTAACGGCGAGCAGGTCGCCGTCGCCGGCTCCCAGATCGTCGTAAATCACAAATGCTTCATTGCGGCCGGCATCGTTCGACGTCCCGGCGGCAACGTTCTGAAGTCCTTCCTGAGTCAGCGGCACGCCGATCAACCACTTCGCTCCGCGCAAGCTCGGATGACACACCGACAGCGTGCAACGTCCAATGATCTCCGCGATTCGCATGGCTGGTTCCTGTGTTCGTAGTTCCGCCGTTAGGCGGCAAGCGGATCGAAGACCGCCTAAAGGCGGTACTACGAACTCTTCCCAAACTCTTTCAACAGATTCCGTAACTCAAAAAAACTTCGCCCCGACGGTCGCACGACCATCAGGTTCAGTTTCATGTATTGCTTTAACGCCGGGATCAATTGAACGTCGCTGACGACGGCGGCGTTCACCTTCTCATTCCGATTGGTTCGGCAGGCGATTAACTCGGCGTGGTCGGCGAAGACGGCAATGCCTGACGCATCACCTCGGCAGAGCGCACTGGTCGAAGCCGAGATCGCTTCATCCGCGCTGCTGAGCAACTCGTGAGACCACTGCTTGCCGAACGTCTGACTCTCAGCATGCTCGACCGCCTGCAAGACACTCGGAGTCGCCGTCACGATCAACGCCTTCCAGCGAGTCATCGGCTGGTTCTGATTCGGAGCCGCCTCGGCCGTGTTGCGATGCCAGACGATTTTGTGAGTCCGCAAGTAATCAAACGCACTCGGCGTGATCACCGCCTTCGGACAAATCGCGACCTTGGCCCACTTCTGGCCATTCAGCCGCGAGGCGAGCAGTTCGGCGGTAACGACTCGGTCAGTGACGGCGAACGTCGTATTGCCCAGGCGAGCGGGGGGCGTCAGCCCCCCGGTTGGCGGAACGGGATTCGACGTCGGAGCAACCAGAGGGCTGACGCCCCCCGTTCGCCTGTCGATATCGGCACGAACCGGCTGCAACGTCGGTCGGAGGCGATACATCACCTCGCCGACAATTTGCGCAACCAGCTTTTCGTCCAAGACCAACGCCATGAATCTTTCATCCGTACCGCGACTGTTAGGGAGCGGCCTGTTTCAACGCCGTGGGCCGCTCCCTAACGGTCGCGGTACGGCTTTTTTCTCAGTTCTTGTCATCCACAATCCCAATCACTGCCCACCGCACGGGAGACTTGTCGTCTCCCAACATCTGGCTGACCGCTTTGCCGTCGCTGGTGATCATCACTCGCTGCCCAGCTCCCGCCCCCAAATCGTCAATCACCAAGACCGGCTCGCCATCGGCTCCGCCTTTGGCATCGAGCGTCTGCACGACGAGCAGCTTCCAGCCGTTCATTGACGAGTGCTTGATGGTTGCAGTCGCGTGACCGATGACTTTGCCGAGTTGCATGGTTAGACGATCCTCAAATCATCAACCAGTGTGCATCGCCGCTGCCGAGTGAACGTCAGCGGAGTCGTCACTCCTTCGCCTGTCGGTCCCGCGATGCTGAATGACAAATAGCCTTCGCCGCCCAGGCCGAGGCCCGCGCCGCAGGGGCCGTTCTTGATGAACAACGTCGTGTCCAATTCCTTGCCCATCGTGGTCATGTTGCGGACGTTGCGGCTGTGGATCAGGCTGGTGTGACGGAAGCCATGTTCGTGTTCCTTCGCCAGAGCGATCCCTTCGTGAACGTCGCGGACTCGGATGAACGGGACGAACGGCATCATCTGCTCTTCCGGGACAAATGGGTTGTCGGTGTTGGTCTCGCCGAAGAGCAGCGTTGCGCTGGCGGGAATTTTCACGCCGATCTGTTCGGCCAGCACGCTGGCGTCTTTGCCGATGAGGTCGCGGTTCAGGTGCCAGTGATCGCCCGGCTTTTCCGGCGGCGAGAACGCGACCTTCGTCATGCGGTCCACTTCGGCGGCGTTCAAGCGATGTGCTCCGGCGCGGCTCATCTCGGACATCAGTTGGTCGAAGATCGTGTGGACGGCGAACACTTCCTTCTCGCCGATGCAGAGCAAATTGTTGTCGTAGGCTCCCCCTTGGATGATCGACTTCGCGGCGATTTCGAGGTCGGCCGTT
>JANNDA010001352.1:0-8405 GCA_031387195.1 Planctomyces sp.
CCCGATGCCGCCGTGTTTGGCCAAATGGCCGAACCACCATTTGAAGTCTTCCGCATCCGCGTGCGCCGACAGTCCGTTGAGCACTTCCACGTGAGCACGCAGTTCGATTTCCCGATCGAAGATGCGGACCTTTGGTTGTCGTTCGATCAGCCGCCGACCGAGCGTGTATTCGGCCTGATAGCCGATCAGCACGATCGTGTTCCGTTCGCAGCCGACGGCGTGTCGCAGATGATGCACGACTCGACCGTTTTCACACATGCCGCTGGCCGCGATGACGACGAACGGTCCCTGGCGATCGTTCAGCTCGCGGCTCTCTTGTGGGCTGGAAATGTAGGTCAGTCCGCGGAAGCCGAACGGATCGGGATCGTCCGCTCTCTGCTCCTGCACGTCGGCATCCATTTCGTCTTGATGGTGCCGATACACCTGCGTCAGCTTGCGCGACAACGGGCTGTCAACGAACACCGGGATCTGCGGCAATCGACCTTCGTTGGAAAGCTGATTCAAAAAGTAAACGACGTTCTGAGTCCGACCGAGGCTGAAGGCCGGGATGATGACTTTGCCTTGAACGGCGATCGCCTCTTTGATGATCCGCAACAACTCTGCCTTCTGATCTTCAGCGGGAGGATGCACGCGGTTGCCGTAAGTCGATTCGGTGATGAGCACGTCGCAGCCGTTGTCGATCAGCGCAGGATCTCGCAGCAGCGGTAGTCCACGCCGTCCCAGATCACCGGTGAAGATGACTCGCTTCATTTCGTGGTGATCGGTGACCTCAAGCTCTGTGATCGCCGAACCGAGGATGTGTCCCGCCTCGTGAAATCGCAATCGGACGTCTTTGGCCAGTTCGTGCCATTGGCCAAACGGAATCGGCTCAAAGCGTTTCACCAATTCGCGAACGTCCTTGTCGTCATACAGCGGTTCGATTGGCGGATGACCGTGCTGAAGCCGACCACGCAAATACTTTGCGTCTTCGGACGCGATGTGCGCGCTGTCTTGCAACATGATCTCGGCAACGTCCGCCGTCGCCGCGGTGCAGAAGATCGGGCCGCGAAAGCCGGCTTTGTGCAGACCCGGCAAGTTGCCGCAGTGGTCAATGTGCGCGTGCGAGAGAATGACCGCATCCAAGTTTTTCGGATCGCAGTGAAACCGCTCGTTCTTCGCTCGGGACTCGGCGCGATGTCCTTGAAAGAAACCGCAATCGAACAGAATTCGCCGCTTGTCGGTTTCCAACAAGTGTTGGCTGCCGGTCACTTCGCCTGCGGCTCCGAAGAACGTCAATTGCATGATGAGGCTTTCGTAAGTTGATCCGATACGACAGGCATCCGGTACTGCGGATAGCCGACTTTTGCCGAGATTCATTTTGACCGAGTTTTCCGCGAACTCCTAGAATCGAGTGGCATTTCTTGGTGGAATTAGACGATGTCATGAAGGCGGAAGACGCCATGTCACACAGACATCCCGACCTTCCGCCGAGTGTGTGTTGAATCGGTTCTCGAAGTACGCTTGGTTACTCCAGCGACTGAGAACACGAAGCCCGACCGGACTCCGTGCTGCTCCCAGCCGCTGAGTGAAGGAGGCCCATGATGGCTCCGCTGCTCACAGGGGAAGATGTTCTCCGGCGCTTGTTCGCCGGTGTCACGGAACAAACCTTCGAGGTGGAACTCGGCATAGCCGAGCAGCCGCTGATCGATTACCTCGTCAACATGCTGCTGCGTTTTCTGCGGCAGGAAGCGATCTACCGCGTGCGTGATACGACGGGACATCGACTGACGCAAGTCGTCGATATGGTCGCCGAAGCCGAGCATCGTGAAGCGCGCCCGCGCCGCGATATTCATCGCCACATCGGCGATTTCACGCTCTTCTTCAGCGGTCTCTACCCGGAGCATTTGCCGCGTTTGCAGGCTCCTGACTGCAAGGACTATCTGGTCGATTATTGTGGACAGGGCAAACGCTCGTATTTGATCGCGGCTAGTTACGCGGACGATGACGAAGCGAAAGAAGAAGCTCGCGTGCTGCGATTGCTCAGCGAAGAATTTGAACTCTGCTCTGAAGGACTGCATCGAGTTCGCCGCGAGCTAAACGCCTTGCCGTCGCTTTCTGTGCGCTCCGCCGCTTTGAACTGACGCGCATGGAGCAACCGAAACAGTGACTCGCCTCGCGCGACATCCCGGCGTGCGAGGCTGACGTTTAATGTCGCCTTTCGCTCCGCGAAAGTGCGTTCTTTCGCGGAGCGAAAGACGACAATTATTCGGTTCGCCACTGAAAGCCAGTCTCCTTGGGCTGCTATGCTACTCGCCGATTGGTTTGGACAAAACTGGGCCAGACCGACGTCATGGCGGATCAAAGGATCTTCGATGCGCGAGCGCACGGGCAAAAAGAAATCGCGGTTGGAGTCGTGGCTGAAGTCAGCCACGACTCCCGTATTTTTGGTTTCGGCCACCCGACGCGTGCTGTTCTTTAACGCGGGTTGCGAGCAACTGACTGGCTGGACTGCGGACGAAGTCGTCGGGGAAGTCGCTGAGTACGTCTCTGAACCGGAGCCGCAATCGTTACCCACGATGGTCAACGCGTTGTGTCCTCCACCCGAAGTTCTGGCCGGTCGAGAACAGGATGTGCCTGTCTTTGTACCTCACAAAAATGGTTCGCCAGCCGCGAAACTGGTGAGGTTCATCCCCGTGATGGAGGCCGCCGATCGAGTCACGAGCGTGTTGGGAATCATCTCCGAGTTACCGGTCACACCGTCCAATCAACCGACGTCATTGGCCTTGCGATATCACGCCGAATTGTCAGCGCTGCGCTGGTCGCTGAAGCAAAGATACGGCTTGAAAACGGTGATCGCTCACAGTCCGGTCATGCAGCGAGTACTCGAACAAATTCAGATGGCTCGTCAAACGCACGTGCCGGTGCATTTCAGCGGGCCACGTGGTGTTGGCAAAGAACATCTGGCGCGAGCGATTCACCACGAAGGCGATTCGCCGCTGGGAGCCTTCGTGCCGCTGGATTGCCAGCAGTCGCCGTTTGATTTGCTGGAGATGTTGAAACGGCTGTTGCATCCTCAAGGCGATGATTTCCCGGTGGCCTCACAACAGCAGCGCACCTTGTTTCTAATCGACGTCACCGAACTCACGCGCGACGTGCAAGAACGATTGCTGGCAGCCTATCGAGATGATGCGAAGAGCGGGGTACGACGCTCGTCATTGCCGCGTTTGATGTCGTCATCTTCGGAACCGTTGGCAAACGCGGTCGCTGACGATCGTTTGTTGCCGGAACTCTTCTTCCGATTGACGCCGTTGATCATCGACGTCCCCGCGTTGCGACAACGCATGGATGATTTGGCTCCGCTCGCACAAGCGTTTTTGGAGTCGCTCAATCGAGGCGTGAACCGGCAAGTCGCGGGGTTCAGCGATTCTGTCTGGACTCAATTGCGAGAATATCACTGGCCCGGGAATCTCGATGAGTTGTTGTTGGTTGTGCAGGAATCCCGCGACAACTCCAGCGGGCCGATGATCGACGTCAAAGATCTGCCGCTGCGATTTCGAGCCGGTTTAGATGGTCAATCCATCGGCCCCAGGCAACGTGCCTTCGTCGAGGAACCGATTCCGCAACTGGAAGCACACCTCGCGTCCGTCGAACGTGACCTGATTGATCGTGCTCTCGCTCAGGCCAAGCAGAACAAAACGCTAGCAGCCAAGTTACTCGGAATCCCGCGAACGGTGCTCTATCGTCGCCTGGAAACGCTGGGATATTCGGATCAGGTTGATTCGGAGAAGGTGCGCTGACGGGAGTAAGACAGGCGAGCGGGTCTATCTCACGGAACGTGCGGGTTCTAAAGTTGCACGCACATCATTCTGCTCAGCCGGATTTTGCAGAATAATGGGAGGGCAGAATGATGTGTGCGCAACCCGCAGCCCCGACGCGTTAGTGTTTTCTCGAAAGGTATCTCATGAGGTTGTTTGTCAGAACTTGTTCAAACACGTTTGGACTACTTGCATGTTGGACCTTGTTGGCCGGGTGCGGTGAATCGAAGCAACCGAAGCAGGTTGGCTCAAACGAAACAAATAAGCCTGTTGCAAAACAAAAGTCTGTGTCTGAAGCGGACACGTCTTCGACAACAACGGAGATTGAGACTGAGAAGCCGGCCGAGTCATTTGCTCCCGTGAGGCTGGGCGGCGGAACGAAAGCGGCGAGCAGCAACGCGCCGACAAAGTCCACTCGCACTGTCGAGCAGTCGTACAACGACGTCAAGAAGGCGCTTAAGGTGATTCAGGTGTTGATCGGGCAGTGGCACGGCATCGCTGACAAGGCTCCCGGTGCCACGAAATCGTTTGAAGAGTTCAATTGGATTTGGGATGTCCGCACCGACAAAGCACAACCCGCTCTGACGATGAAAACAGACAACAGCCCCTACATGAAGTCGGCGCGGCTGACGTATCTCATCGACGAACAGCAGTATCAACTGACGATCGTTGATAAGGAGGATCGCAAACGCGAGCTGCGTGGCAAGTTCACCGAAGACCCCATGTTTCAGCCCGGTGAAGACAAGAAGCAAACGCCGCAGCAGATCCACAAACTGCAACTCACGGAAGCGGGCGAGGAGAAGGGGCGTTGGCAGGTCGTCATGAATCAACGGGACAACAATCGCTACTTGTTGGAACTGTATCGCGCACAGGGGAGTAAGTTCAACCGCTTTGAAACGATCGGCAATCAACGTGAAGGAACGTCTTTCGCACTCAATGACAGCGACTTCAAGGAGAAGACCTGCGTCATCTCTCAGGGGCTGGGGACGATTCCCCTCAGCCATAAAGGAAAGCAGTACTGGGTCTGCTGCTCCGGCTGTAAAGCGGCGTTCGAGGAAGACCCGGAGAAATGGATCGCGAAGTTTGAGGCGATGCAGACGGAGAAAGAGAAGTAAGACGCAGGGACAAAGAGATTGGTCATTGGTTATCGGTCGTTGATCATTGGTCATCCGGTGGCGGCCAATGACCAATGACCGATAACCAATGATCAATCTTGCCTTCAATGGAGCCTGCTCATGCCCACCAACCGTCGTGACTTCTTACAGACATCAAGTGCTGCCGCGACCGCTTCCGCCGCGTGGTTGTTCGTGTCGGATGCTGAGGCTGACGACAAGCCGAAGAGCGACAGTGATCGCTTACCGGTGGCGGTGATCGGGCCGGGTGGGATGGGGATGGCGCATACGAATCAACTGGCCGGTAATCAGTCGGTGCGTGTGGCCTATGTTTGTGATGTCGATGAACAGCGAGCCGCTCGCGCGGCGGAAGCGGTGACGAAGGGATCGGGGCTGACACCGAAGGTCGTCAAAGACATGCGGCAAGTGCTCGACGACAAAGAGATCAAAGCGGTGTGGATCGCGACACCGGATCACTGGCACGCTCCCGCAGCAATTCTGGCGGCGAACGCGGGCAAGCACGTCTATGTGGAAAAACCCTGCTCGCACAATCTGCGCGAAGGGCGATTGATGATCGAGGCCGCTCGACGCAACAAAGTCGTCATGCAAGTGGGAACTCAAAGCCGCAGCACCGCGCATGTCATCAAGGCGATGGACAAGCTCAAGTCAGGGGTGATTGGTGAAATTCTCGTGGCGAAAGCGTGGAACAGTCAGCGTCGAGAGACGATCGGCAAACAGAAGCCATCTGATCCGCCGAAGCATCTGGACTACGACACGTGGGTCGGCCCGGCGTCGTTCGTGCCGTATCAGTCGAACTTCCTGCACGGCATCTGGCGCTGGTGGCATCACTTCGGCTGCGGCGATATCGGCAACGACGGCGTGCATGATATCGATATCGCTCGCTGGGGACTTGGCGTCGAAACACACCCGACGCGCATCGCGGCGATCGGCGGCAAATGCTACTTCGATGACGACCAGCAATGGCCCGACACGCAATACATCGCGTTTGAATACGCCGCCGCCTCGAAGTCAGGAATGCCCAAGCAACTGATCTTCGAGCAACGGATTTGGTCCCCCTATGTGCAAGAAGGCTACGAGAACGGGGATACGTACTACGGCACGGATGGGGTGATGATCTTCGGTAAGATCGGGAGCTACAAAATTTACGGCCCACGCAACAAGCTGATCGAAGAATCAACCGGCGGCGGCCCCGATCTCGGTGCGCATCACGATAACTTCCTGGAGTGCATCAAGACTGGCACGCGACCGAATGCTGATATCGAGATCAACCATCTTTCGACCGCTCTGTGCCATCTCGGCAACATTGCCACGCGCGTGGATCGAGTCATTCACTTCGATCCAGTCAAAGAACAAATCACCGGCGATGCTGACGCGAGCGAGCTGCTCAAGCGCGATTACCGCGACCACTGGGGCGCGCCAAAAGCGTAGGTCAGGCATTCCTGCCTGCCCCGAACGCTTCAAAACGTGTCGATGTCACAGATCGTTTTGCAGGTGAGCCATTGGGCGTCAGCCCCCGGACTTCGACGAGATAGTCCTGCGCAGTTTTCAATGCCAGTCAGCCTGGAAAGGCTGACCTACTTTAGAACATCGGCTTGTGGCCGAGTTGTCGGCGGATGACTGCCCACTGACCGGCGTGCATGAGCCAGTGACTTCCTTGCAGCGAGAACATGGCCGCGACGGTCGGCGCATAATCGAGGCTAGTGGGTTTATCGAGATCAGCGTCTGAGATTTTGGCCAACGCGGCCAGCGTTGCGGCTCGTTGTTCGGCCTGTACTTTGAGCAGTTGATCTTTCGTTGCCAGCGTTTTCGGATCGTCGTTGCCACTGGTCTCCGACGTGTACTTCGCCGCGAAGCCTTCCGGCAAAGCGGGCATCGCGCCCGGCATGACTTGGTTGATCAAGTTGTGCTCGGACACGATCAAATGCCCCAGTTGCCAATTGATGTGGTTGCAGCCGGCACACGGGCGGTGCAGCAAGTCTTGATCGGTCAAATCTCCGAGGTATCCCAAGGAGATCAAGTTGCCGCAATCGATGCCAATCTTGATGGCGTCTTGAGAGTTCATTCGTCCGTTCTCCAATTCAGAAATGGAAAGGTCAGCGTACGATCACGAAGTTAATCGGCATTGGCTTTGATTCCTATCGTCGATGCGAGTCGTTGTTTACTCGTTGTTGCATGTTTGAGTGGGCCACGATGAAATCGCGGTGGCTGATTGAATGATTCTCTTCAGGAGACAGTTTCATGGATTTGTTTGACGGTGTTGGTGCTTTCGTGCTCGTGCTGGGATTGGCGACGATCATGGTGCTGGTCTTGCTGCTGAAGCAGAACCGGGCCAAGAAGGATGTCGCGATCTGGTTGGCCTCGGGCGTGGTTGGCATTTTGTTGGGAGGAGCGGCATCAGCCGCAATCGTGCGCGGCATGGGTTACGAAGTCACCTTGAAACCTCCGGCCGCTCCGCTCGAAACAGCCAGCGGTCCCGTAGCGGGAGCAGGTGCTGCGCCAGTAATGGGAATACCCGGCGGTGGTGGTATGGGCGGAGGAATGATGGGGATGATGGGTGGCGGCGGTGGTCAGCCTCAACCCAAGCGTCAACTCACGACGTTGGTCCGCAAGTTGGAACTGCTGACGGGCGACGTTGCGATCACACTTTCCCTCGAACAAATGACATCCATTCAAGCGACGCTCAATGAATTGAGCGCGATCGAAAAACTCACCGATGAGGAAGCCAAAGACAAACACGAGAAGCTGCTGGCATTGCTGGATGAACAACAGCAAGCCAAACAGGAGGCGATCGGACTTCCCTTCCGACGCGGTGGTGGCGGTGGCATGGGTGGTGGAGCCCCACCTGATCCAGATGCGAACCCGTTTGCCGACGAAGCGAATGCCAAAGCGTTGAAGTCGCTGCGCGAACGATTGGGAGGTGTTAGCCCTTCCGCCTCGCCTGGAGGCAGCTTTTTCGAACGGACCAACATCATCCTCGGTCGTTAACGATGCCACTCCAGTGGAAGAAAAGAGGAACTGAACCGCCAATGCACTTTCCCCACGATCACGTTCTCATGGGTCTCGGAATCTCCGGGTTCAGCCTCGTTTGTTTGGCTCGACATCAATGGCTGTTGGCTCACACCAGCAAGGGCCAGCGCCTCATCCGGTCCTTCGGAGAACCGAAGGCCCGGATGTTATTTGCACTGGTCTGCGTCAGCGGCATCGCGTTCGGATCGCTGCTGGCGTTGGGTGTTATTCAGCCAATCGCATGGCCGCGATAAGGAATCGGCACGAAATAACTTCCCTGACGCACCGCGAAATTAGCACGACGCGCAAGCGAGTGGTGGGGGCCCGAACCACTCGCTTGCGCGTCGTGCTAGCAAGACATCGGGAAGTTATTTCGGACCAATTCCTAATTCTCACGACGAGCGGTCACAGAACATTCGATGTGTCGCGCCGCAAATGTTGGAGGGCTCCGTCAAGCCGGAGCACTCCAGGT
>JANNDA010001383.1:0-3891 GCA_031387195.1 Planctomyces sp.
CGCAACAGTTTTGATTCAATGACCGCTCCCCACCTTTCGAGGTTTTCATCAGGCCAGCGCGCGCCTGCCTCATTCCGAGCAGCGCAAGGACTAAAAACGAAGACTTCATGTCACTTTCCAGGAATTACTACGAAGCGGCAACAGGCGAGTGACTTCCCCGCCGATTTTAGGCTCAGGCTGCCGACACGCTCAAACGGACTCGAATCACATGAATTCTCCGACGGGACTACAGGCCATGATGGCCTACTGGGAGAGCCTGCACGCAATCAACGCCGTGCAAGTCTCCGAAATTTCGGTCGAAGTGGCTCCCGCTGATTTGCAAGCGGCCACGGATCGGCTGTTCCGAAAGTTTCAGGCTGCCGGCCCCGGAGGCTGGCCGTCCTTGTCTCCCTCAGGATCGGCTGCGGGCGGCGACGTGAAGGTTCGCTTTCAAGTGCTTTCGCAGCTCGATTCTCATCCACTTGAGTTGCTGGTCACCTCACTTTTGAATGAACCGTTTGCCGACAACGAACCTCCGTTTCGAGTTGGCTTGGCTGAGCAAGCGGGAACACGTTACCTCTGGTTGTCGTACCGGCACTCAATCGCCGATGCTCGTTCGATCGCGATGCTCCTGCAAAATTTGTTGGAGGAACTCGCTTGGACTGGTGCTGACGAACTCTCGCTGGGAATCACTCGTTCGACGCAATCACTTGTCGATTTCTTTCCGCAAGAAGCTCGCCGCACGAATTTTCTTCGCTCAATCGGCCCTGCCGTCAAAACGATGTGGAACCTGAGCCGTTGCCACCGACGCCCACCGGTCGATCCGACCGCGTTCTCAATGACGTTTCAAGTCCATGCAGAGCAGTTGCAACTCTCCTCGCTCCGTACACGAGCGAAGGAATTGAAGGCGACCGTCGGCGAATTGGTGATGGCCGCGATGCTCGATTGGTTCATCCAACAGGACCGGCCATTGCCACCAGATTTCTGGTCACCCAATCGCTGCATCAGCGTCTTGGCCGACCTCGCCAGCCGAGCGGAACCGAAGCGGTCGAGCTTGTTTGGCCAGTTCCTCTCGCCGTTAAACATTTCGGCCAACAGCGATCGTCGTCTTTCGTTCGAGGGGCTTGTGCAGCACGTCAGACAGTCTGCCCTCGCATTGAACGGAATCACGCAAAACCTAAGAACGTTGCGAGGGCTTCAATTCAATGCGTTTTGTCTGCATCAATTCAACCGATCGTTCGCCAACAGCCAGCAGGAATTCTCGTTTCCGATCAGCGGAACCCTCTCGAACGTCAACCTTCCGGCGATCCTGCCAGTACCGCGAGTGCCGGTGCCGGTGATCAATTACTTCCGTGGCACCTGCGCGACGCAGTTCTCTCCCATGATCCTCTGCCTGACCACGGTCAAAGAGACGTGTACTCTGACTTCAACGCATCGGGACACGGTCTACTCGGGCACAGAGATGCGCGAACTTGCTCGCCACGTAATGAATCGAGCGTTCGGTATTACCGCTGACGACAGCCACGAGTCGATTTGCAGTTATGCCGTGGCTTGATCCGGAATCTCAACCGTACGATGGATGCAACGTTTCGGTCAGGCCGCTTTGCGGGTGCCTGTCTGTGGCAATGGAGTGCGAAGTTTTAGCGGGCGGACTTCGTAGCAAAGATCCTCGACCATTGTCTCGCCAAGTGACTGTCCGGTGAGTGCGGCGCGGATCGAACTGAAAATGCCATGCAGGATGGTGGCGGTCGCACAAGGACGCCGACCAAAGCCCGTCGCGATATCTCCGCGAGCATCGAGTGACCAAGGTGGTGATCGGAACTCCCGCAGCCGCTGACGGCTGCGAGCCATCCAATCGCGGCCAGGCTTGAGG
Organism: Planctomyces sp.; assembly: GCA_031387195.1. Classification (GTDB taxonomy): domain Bacteria; phylum Planctomycetota; class Planctomycetia; order Planctomycetales; family Planctomycetaceae; genus SXKJ01. The sequence goes on from JANNDA010001383.1 coordinate 1,853, forward strand.
CCGTGTAGCAACCACGCCCAATCGAGCACCCCGGATCGAACACGCACGCCTAGTCGCGGCATGACGCGCGCAGGGTGATGTCCTTGAGCCATCTCCATCAACAGTGAAGCCCAGTTGAGACCGGCACAGAAGCCCAGTTGAACCGCTGGGTTTGGTCTTGGATTCGCATCGATCAAATACGGCGTGCGCGTGACCTCATCGACCAGAAAATCGAAACCCAAGAAACCTGTCCAACTCGTCTCACGGGCAATCGTTTCGGTGATCTCGGCAATGTCGGGATGAGCGATCGACTCGCGAATCACTGATGTCCCGCCATCGTCAGGAAACGTGCGCAACGGCCGATAAATCACTTCCGCCACTTTGCGACCGGCATCGCACAACATTAGGGTGTAGATCGGACGTCCGATGATTTTCTCTTGGACCAGCGGAGGTTCGGCGGCGACGCTGTGAGACTGATTGGCGTGCTGCTGAAACTCGCGGACTAAATCTTCTGGCGTTTCACAGAAGACTCGCCCAACCGAGTTGTTTCCGGCAGGCGGCTTCAACACGACGGGATAGCGGAGTTGGCCCAGTAATGGCAGGAGTTCGGCATTCGACTGCGGGGTACTCGTGCGCGGTGACGGCAGTCCCAATCGAGTACAGAACTGATGCAAGCTCGGCTTGTGATGCAGTTGCCACATCGTCTCAAACGGTGGGAGTAGCAGTTTGACTCGACTCCGTAGGACATCGGCCTGTTGAGCGAACAGCAAACCTTCCTCAAACGTCGGCAGCAGCAGGTCATAATGCTGCCGGTCGAGTTCTCGCTCGATCAGGTCGAGATACCGCTCGGGATCTCGGCTTGGCGACGGTACGCACAATCGCTGAGTCACATTGGGCAGGCTCTTGCTGCCCGACCAGAAAGAACTGTCAGCCGCTGTGGCAGAGACGCCAAGCTCACCAAATCCTTGAAGCAGGCGAGCCGCGAAAAACGTACTCGTCCCTGTGGCCAAAAGTCGCATGACGGCCTCTTGCTCGTCGAAGACAGATGAATGTTGCCGAAGCGGCGAATTGACATCACTGTCGTCGTTCGCGAGAGAGACTCGGTTGAGTGGTTTGCAGAAATCCGTGCGAATGGAGACTCGTTATTGAATTAACTGGTGCTTTCGGATCTGTTGGCAAAGCTTCACAGAGAAGCCACAGCGGTCGTATCGATTACATCGGCGTTTGGTGTGACTCAGACGGTGGGACATCGACCAGGAATCACTGACACGACTTGAGCTTGGGCCTGGCCGATTTCGACGGTCAGACGCTCTCTGACCTGGAAGCGCTTTCAAGGCCGCTGTACCGTGCGTTTCCCGCTGTGGGTGATTTCCGGCCGGTTTCTTAGCGAAGGTAATTTCATGTCCGACGAGCAAATGCATCCCGACGTTCCGAACGAATTCGTCCGACCCAGCAACGCCGGTCAGGTTTTTTTGTTTCTGTTGGCCTTGGCCGTGATCGTCGCCTTTGTGCCATGGTTGATGACGAAGCGTTCCGAACGGCCGCTCACAACTTCCGGCCAACCGACTCCCACGATCACCGCCGCTGGCTGGCTGAACGGTGACGCTCCTACGAAAGAATCGCTCGCGGGCAAAGTCGTGGTGATGCATGCCTGGGCGACATGGTGCGGACCCTGCAAAAAAATGACACCGCAGTTACTGAGTCTGCATCAGCGGTTTGCGGATCGTGGGGTTGTCTTCATTGGCCTCACCTCCGAAGAGGAATTTCATTTATCCCGCATTCAGCAATATGTCCAAAAAGCGAAAATCACCTGGCTCATCGGCTGGGGTGCCGGTGAAACCCTGGCGAACTTCGGTACCCAATTTCTTCCCTCAGCCTACGTGATCGGAGCAGATGGCACGTTGATGTGGGATTCGGAACGAGGTGGCAACATCGATGATGTTCTGGAACGAGCAATCGTTCTGGCCGAAGCTCAGAATTCCAAGAAGGGATAGCCGCTTAGGAATTGGTCCGAAATAACTTCCCGCTGACTCGCTAGCACGACGCGCAAGCGAGTGGTT
>JANNDA010000141.1:0-5323 GCA_031387195.1 Planctomyces sp.
GGTGGCGAAGCTCCCGTTCAACACGATCCTTGTCACTCCGGCTCGCTCGGCGATCTCCACCATCCAGCGAATCGACTCCATTTGAACCCGGCGAAGTTCCGATTCCGAGCCGAATCGCTCGGCAATTTCGTCAAGCGTCGCGAGATGAATTCCCGGTGGAAGATAGCCGTCATCGTTAAAGGGCGGAATCATGTGGTTGTCCAACCTCAGCGATGGACGCAGTCATGAACTGCGGTGATCTGGGTAATCAGATGACTTCGGACGGTCACGTCAGCAGCGCGGCTGCGAAGGTGACGAGGTCGTTCTTGGCTTGGGCCACTCGTTGCAGGGCGGCCATGTTGCCGGCATCGCGGCAGAGTTCGGCGAAGGAAAAACCGCTCCCCTCTTCGAGCTTGGTGAGGTGCGTTTCAGCCAGCTCGATGGCGAGATCCCAGCGATTGATCCGCATCGCCAGATCCACCAGCACGTAAGCGATCAACTGCTTGTCTTGCTCTTCGGGCTGGGCGTTGAGCTTGTCACGAAAGAAGGCGAGCGACTCATCGACTTTCTCGCCGGACATTGCCTGCAAGAAGTGGCGGTGCGACGGATAGAAATCATCGAATGGTGGGTCGCCGGGATACTGGAACTGCGGGTCGAGGCGTCCGCCGTATTCGGTCAACTCGATGGCGAGCTTCAATTCCGGAGAGTCCTGGTCGAGGAATCGCGCGAAGCGCACGACCGCGTTCAAATGCGACACGTCGATGTGATAGTTCCCTTCTTGGAACAGCCAGTCTCGGCCAGCGATCCATTCGCGGAGAGAATCGCACGGTGGTGCGAGAGCCATGCGGCGTTGCACATCGCCACGAACGGACTCGGTGATGTCGTTGTATAAATGCTGAACCAGAATCGCCGCGCAGCGCTTGCGATCTTCGGCGGGAATGCGGCCCATTTGCTGTTCAAGCGAGGTGATTGTGCTGCACGTTCCGTGAGTTCGCAGCATCCATTCGACCCCCTTCGCGGGGTTTGCTCCATCGAACAACGCGACCTGGATCAGCTCTTCTGTTTCATCTCCCGGCTCGCGGCGTGAGGGCATCGCGGCGATCGCCTTGGTCACCGGTTCCGGCTCGCGAATCGTGCGGAAGTAGAGCCATGCGTTGGCAATTTGGCCCGCATCCAAAAATAGTTGTCCCACTTCGCGAGCCGTTTCGACATACGTCTTCTCAAACTCTGCGCGCTTTTCGGTGGGGACGTCTTCCAGCGATGTCGGCTTCAGCAGAGGCAGCCCCATCTCATGTTTCTTGCGCATCAGACTCGCATCGAACAGCTTGTGAAAGTCTTTTTGAGACCGCAGTGATTCGAGCAGATTCTCAAACACGGCGGCCGAGCCGGCGGACTTAGCTTCGATCAAAGATGTGAAGGAATCACTCATGGTGTGCGATCAATCTCGTGAGGCGGGATGCGGGAAAAACAGGGACATCAGTATGTTCCGCGATCCTGCGGAAAGAAAGCGAAGCGTTGCCGTCGAATGACAGACGAACTGAAGTCTCATGACTTCAGCTACTAGGAATATGCGGACGGTTCTGTAGGATCACTGGGTCATTTGACGATCCGAGCCCTGTCATCTGGCCACTTCCAGGCCACTGCAAAGTGTTGGCATGAGCATCGCTCCAACTCCACCGCACTCCGCCGACATCGTTCGTGCCAAAGGCTCGCCGGAACGCCGATTGATTGGCGGTCGCTACCAAGTTCTCCGCCGACTGAAGCATGGCGAGGAGACGGAAACCCTGCTGGCCACCGATCTCACGCGTGAGACGAACGTGGTGATCAAGACAGCGGCGGCGGCAGCGTTTTCCGCCTCGGCGCGGATGCGGTTGGAGCATGAAGCCCATGTCCTTTCGCAAATCAAAAATGGGCTGTTCGCCCCCTTGCTCGATTCCGGCTCCGAAGGGGATCAAGTCTTCCTGGTCATGCCCTTCATTCCGGGAATCACGTTGCAGTCGCGGTTGCGACAAGGCCCGCTGCCGGTGCTGGACGCGATCACGCTGGGCCGTGGGCTGCTGACGGCGCTGAGTGCCGCACACGCGCACGACGTGCTGCACCGCGATGTCAAACCGGCCAATGTGATTGTGAATGAAGGGTCTCCGCTGCGCGAGGCCACGCTCATCGACTTCGGCCTGGCACGGAGCACCAACCTGGATGCGAGTATTCGAGACCACTGGGTCGGGACCGCGCAATATTTGTCGCCAGAGGGAGCGGGGCTCCTCGACCTGGAAGTCACCGCGTGCTCCGACCTGTACTCCGTGGGGATCGTCCTCTTCGAGTGCCTCGCCGGCCGGCCTCCGTTTCAGGGCCAGAGCGTCGGTGACGTTTTGCGGCAGCACATGACGGTGCAGCCTCCGGATTTACGGAGCCTGGGTCTGCTGGTGCCGCGCGTGTTGGATGAAGTCATCCAGCGCTTGCTGCGTAAGGATCCTCGCGACCGGTATCAAACGGCGGAAGCCGTGGTGGCGGATCTGACGGTCATCGCGGAGGCTCTGCGAAATGGAGAGTCCGAACCGGCCCTCGTCGTTGGGATGCACGATCGCCGCCACACACTCACGGAGCCTGCGTTCGTTGGCCGAGGCCAGGAATTGGCGGTGCTCAATGCCCAATTGAAACGCGTGCAGGAGGGTCATGGCGGCCTCGTGTTGCTCGAAGCGGAATCGGGCGGTGGCAAGTCCCGTTTGCTGTCAGAATTTGCGCTGCGCGGGACACAACAGGGGGTTTGGATCTTGCGCGGCCAAGGCTTGGACCAGGCCGCTCAACGCCCGTTCCAACTGCTGACGGGAGTGGCTGAAGGGTTGCTCGCGACAGCGCGCTTGGAACCTGGAGTGGAGGAGAAAATCCGCATCGGATTGGGAAACCACCAGGAAGCCGCCTGCTCCGCCCTGCCGGAGTTGGCCCAGGTGTTTGGTTCCAGCGCGATCGGCCTTGGTCCGGAATCGTTCGTGGAAACCCGCAGCGTGCAGGCGTTGGCGGCCTTCCTGGATGCGCTGGGAGCAATGGGCCGGCCTGTGCTGGTGCTGCTGGATGACTGCCAATGGGCGGACCAGTTGACGCTGAAAGTTCTGAGCAACTGGCAGCGCCGCGCGGCGAGCCTCAAGCGTCCCGTTCTCCTCGTCGCCGCTTTCCGATCGGAGGAAGTCCCTGCCAGCCATCTGCTCCGCACGCTGCGGTCAGTGCTGCACTTGAAGCTCCCTGCGTTTCAAGCGGCCAACGTTCGCAAGCTGGTCGAATCGATGGCGGGACCGTTGCCCGATGAGGCGGTGAATGTCATCGAACGCTTGGCCGAGGGGAGCCCGTTCATGGCGGCGGCGGCGTTGCGTGGACTGGTGGAATCGGGCGCTTTGGTGGCGGTGCCGACCGGATGGCGCGTCGAATCCTTGGCGATGGCGGACGTGCAGTCCTCCCGACATGCCGCCGCGTTCCTGGTGCGTCGTATCGAACTTCTGCCGGAGACGACCATCAAGCTGCTCTCGGTGGGCGCGGTCTTGGGCAAGGAGTTTGATTTATTCACCGCGTCGAAGCTGGCCCGGCAATCGTCCACGCAGGCCATCGCCGCGCTCAAGGAGGCGCAGCAGCGGCACATTGTCTGGTCCAAGTCGACCGACGGCCGCTGCGCTTTCATGCACGACAAGCTCCGCCAGACCTTGCTCGATCGTCTCCCAGAATTCGAGCGCAAAGAATTGCATCTGCGGGCCGCAGTCGATCTCGAAGCGGAGGCTCCCGACCGCGTGTACGATTTGGCCTACCACTTTGACGCCGCCGGAGAAAGCAAACGGGCATTGCCTTTTGCTCTATCGGCCGCGATGAAGGCCCGATCCCAACATGCGTTAGAACTTGCCGAAGAGCAGTATCGCATTGCGGAACGCGGCGTCTCGGACACGGATGAAGCCGCTCGATATCGCATTGCGGAAGGTCTGGGCGACGTGCTCATGTTGCGTGGTCGCTACCAACCGGCAGCCCAAATGCTGCAAGCGGCCAGTTTGCTGGCATCAGACAATTTGACACGCGCGCAGATCGAAGGAAAGCTCGGCGAACTCGCCTTCAAACAAGGGGACAATAAGACGGCGTCCGAGGCACTCGAACGCTCGCTCCGATTGCAGGGCCGCAAAATCCCTTCGGGAACCATCGGGTTCTTGCTGTTCCTGGTGTGGGAATTGTTCGTGCAAGCGTTGCATACGCTACTTCCCACGCTGTTTCTGGCTCGTCGTCGTCTGCCAGGGACCGAGAAGGAGTTCTTGTCCATTCGGCTGTATACGACATTGGCCTACGGCTACTTTTTCGACCGCGGCGTCGTCCCTTGTTTGTGGTCGCATTTGCGGGCCATCAATCTGGCCGAGCGGTATCCGCCCACACTGGAACTGGGGCACGCCTGGGCGACCCATGCCCCTGTGATGTCCCTACTCCCGTGGCTCAGTCGCGGTGAAGACTTCGGAAAAAAATCATTGGCGATCCGCAAGGGCTTGGGCGATGTCTGGGGACAGGGGCAGTCGTTTCATTACTGGGGCGTCGTGCTCTTTGTCGGGGCGAAATACGACGAGTGCATCAGCAAGTGTCAGGAAGCAGTCAGGCTGCTCGAACGAACTGGGGACTATTGGGAAGTCAACATGGCCCGGTGGCAAAGTGCCAACTCGGTCTTCCGGAAAGGGGACTTGGAACGTGCGACAACTGAAGCCAAACAGTTGTACGAAACGGCCAGTGAGATGGGGGATGAGAAGGTTTCGGGATTTAGCCTGGAGACTTGGTCGCGGGCCTCGGGCGGACGCTTGCCAGTTGAGATCGTTCATCGAGAAATGCAAAAGGAACGACACGATGTCCAGGCCACTGCGCAGGTCTTGCTGGCGGAAGCGGTGCGTTTGGTTGGGCAGGGCGAATTGATCGAAGCGGTGACGATCCTGACCAAAGCCCGCGCGGTGTGCCGCGAGGTGGGAATGATGAATGCTTGGGTGTCACCCGTCTTGCCGTGGTTGGCGACAACCCACCGCCTGCAATGGCAGCGGTCAACCGATCTCGTCCCCCATCGCCGTCGCCAACTGCTCCTCAGCGCACGTCGAGCGTCTCGGCAAGCTATGGCAGTGGCCAGAAAGTTTCAAACTGACTTGCCGCACGCGCTGCGTGAAGCGGGACTCATCGCGGCGATGCAAGGCTCGGTCAGCCGAGCACGCCGATATCTGGATGAAAGCTTGGCGGTTGCCGAGCGCCAAGGAGCACGTTTCGAACATGCTCAGACTTTGCTGGCTCGGAGCCGCGTGGGCCTAGAAGTCGGTTGGCCGGGTGCCCAGGAAGAGGCGGTGATTGCTCG
>JANNDA010000102.1:0-4867 GCA_031387195.1 Planctomyces sp.
CGGGCGCGTCAAGAGGTATGGAAGCCGACTCGTTTTGGAGCGTCCGCCCTCGCTGACGCTTCGGGTTACTTTGAAATGTGCGCCGCATGGTTCATCGGACGACTTGGCCGGTCAGATAACCACGATCGAGTGAGATGGATGGATAAACGGCGAGAAGCGGTTAGTCTGGGATGACTGTGCTGGTGAAGTTCGCTGGGAATAGTTCTCCCGGACTCTTCAGTTCTCCTCATCGGCAAGGTCGATAACCGCCGAAATCACAGAATGGCGAGTTTGGCGAAAATGGCTCGACCAAGCTGGATGTGATGAATCGGAAAGCAGTTCTGATTGCCAACCGGCTCTGGTGCAGGAGTCTGATCGCCGGGAACGCCAAGAAAGCGACGCTCCCCGCGAAGCACTCACCAAGTGCTGTCTCACAAAGGAACTGGATCTCATGGCCAAGAACATTTTTCAAGAAGACTTCGATCGCCCCAATCGCAAAGCGGGAACGACTGCCGGGGCGGTTGCCGCAGTCGGTTTCCTGGTGGTCGTCTTCTCTTGGATGACTTACACGATGTTTCGCATTGATGTGGGCTCGGATGAGTTCGCGGTGCTCATCCACAAGACGGGCCAGGATCTGAAGAACGCCGACGAGGTCGCTCCGAGCGAGGCTCACAAGGGAGTCCAAAAGAAGATCCTCACGACCGGACGCTACTTCTATAACCCGTACGATTGGACTTGGGAGATCAAGAAGCTGACCGAGATCAAGACCGGCAAGCTGGGAGTACGAGTCAGTCTGACCGGTGAGGATCTGCCGTACGGCGAGTTCCTGGCGCAGATGGTTTCAGAGGATGAGCCTAAGACGAAAGGGATCGTGCCTGACGTTCTCAAGCCGGGCCGGTACGCCATCAATCCGTACTTGTTCAAAGTCGAAGATCAACATGAACCGGTGACGATTCCGGCGGGCTTCAAAGGTGTGGTGACGAATCTCGCGGGACCGTTCCCCAAAGAGCCCAATGAGATGCTGGTCAAAGAGGGAGAACGCGGCGTCCAAGAGCGGACATTCGATCCGGGGACTTACTTCGTCAACCCGTACGTCACCCGCGTCAGCAAAGTTGACTGCCGTAGCCAGCGATTCAATCTGGCCGAGAAAAAGGACATGGGCTTCCCGTCGAAAGACGGCTTCTGGGTTACGCTCGACGGACGTATTGAGTTCCGGGTCAATCCTGACAAGGCGGCGGAAGTCTTCGTTACCTACAACGAAGATATCAATGGCGATCTGATCGACGAAGAGATCGTCCGCAAAGTGATTCTGCCAAACGCTCGCAGCATCTGTCGGCTGGAAGGATCGAGCAAACTCGGTCGCGAGTTCATCGAAGGTGAGACACGCATGGCCTTCGAGAAGCAGTTTGAAGCGTCCATGCGCAAGGCGTGTGATTCGCTCGGCATTGAGATCGTGCAGGCGGTCATCACCAGCATTTATCCGCCATCGCAAATCGCGACGCCGATCAAACTGCGTGAGACGGCGCGGCTCGACGAGAGGAAATTCAAGCAACAAATCCTGCAACAGGCCGAGGAAAAGAACACGGCAGAACAGACCGAACTCGTGAAACGCGGACCGGCTCTGGTCATGGTTGATAAGGAAATCATCAAACTCACGACCGAGGCGCTGCGCGAACAAGAGATCGCCGTCACGAAAGCCAATCAAGAACTGGCGGTCGCCAAACTGAAACTTGAAGCTGCCAAGGATGAAGCGGCAGCGATCGTCGCCAAAGGACAGGGTGCCGCTGAAGTCATTCGTCTCGACAACGCCGCCGAGGCGGCTGGGTGGAAACGTTCCGTCGCAGCCTTTGGCAATGCCGGCGGACAATACGCTCAATACGTGCTGTATCAGAAGCTGTCAGCGGCCTATCGCAAGATCATGGTCAACACGGCGGATAGCCCGATTATGAAGATTTTTGAATCGTTCAATGAACCGGTGCTGGATCAGAAAAAAGATTGATCATTGGTTATTGGTCGTTGGTCATTGATCATTTCAAGAGGGAAACAAATCCACCAATGACCAATGACCAATGACCAATTGAGTTCCCTCCCCAAAACCAACGCCCGCTAAAGGCACAACAAAATGTCTTCCCTCCCACGTCCTCAACGCATCCTGATCTCCCTGGCTCTAAGCCTGCTGGCCATCGGCACCGCCGGCTATTTGGCGTTCGATTGGACCGTCTGTTACTGGTATGTCGATGACGGTTACTCGCTGCTGAAGACCTATAAAGGTCCGCCGTTGCCGATTTGGGGGCTTATGTTGGATGCCGCACCCGAAGGGCAATTGGCCGAGGTGGATGCACAGGGGCGGCCGAAGCAAAAGGGGATCTTGGCCGAGATGGTTGGCCCCGGTCGGCACTTCTACAACCCGTTCTTTTGGGAGTGCCAGAAGGTTCCGGATGTGGTCATCGAACCGGGGCAAGTGGCGATCGTCATCAGTCGCGTTGGGAAGCAGCAGGCGGTGGGACAGTTTCTGGTGGATGGCGACATTGGCGAGACCAAACATCGCGGCACGATGCGGAAGCTGTTGGGGCCGGGCCGTTATCGCATCAACCCGAAGGCGTATGAAGTGACCGTCATTAAAGGGGAGGAAATCAAGAAGTCGGACGGGCAAGAGAAGCGTTCCGGTTGGGTCATGATCAAGCCGGGTTATGTCGGTGTGGTCACGAACCTGACAGACAACCCGCTGACAAAAGCCGTGACGGGAATTCAGCACAACGTATTGCCGCCGGGCATCTATCCAATCAACAAGGAAGAGCAGCAAATCGACGTGGTTAATGTTGGCTATCGGGAGAAGAGCATCACCGTGTTGCACACGTTGTTGCCTAACGGGCAACTCAAAGTGGACTCTAGCGGCGAGCCGACCGTCGCGGACGATGAGAGCGGCATCGGCTTCCCTTCGGATGACGGGTTTTCGATCCGCATCGACTTCACGGCGATCTGGGGCATCATGCCCGATCAGGCTGCGGACGTGATTCGCAAGTTCGGTAACGAGGATGCCGTGGAAGACAAAGTCGTGATGCCGCAGATCGAAAGCATCTGCCGTAATCACGGCTCGAAGTTGAAGGCGTCCGAGTTGCTCGATGGTGAAACACGGCAGGGTTATCAGGATGATGTTTCCCAGGCGTTCGAGGAAGTTCTCAACGGCAAAGGGCTGAGCGTGCTGTATGGCCTCGTGCGGAATATCTACATCCCGCAAGAAGTTCGGATGCCCATTCAACAAGGCTATGTCGCGAACGAGCTGACGATTACACGCAAGCAAGAACAACTCACCGCCATGACCGAAGCCGACCTGCGCAAGGCCGAGGAAGACGTGAATTTGCAGACCGAAACCACCAAGGTGGAAACCCAAAAGCTCGTCGCCTCGAAACTGGCGGAAGGTCAGAAGACGGCCGCCGAGACGATTGCCGAAACGTCCAAATTGGTCGCCGCCGTCGCTCGCGACACCGCCGAGATCGACAAGGACGCCACGATCATGCTCGGTGAAGCGAAGGCCACGGCCAAGACTCAGTCCGAAGAGGCGAAGGCAGAAAAGTTCAAACTGGCCGTCGAAGCGTTCGGCTCAGGACAAGCCTACAACCAGTGGGTCTTCGCCAATGGTCTGCCTGAAGATATCGAGTTGAACCTGATCTACTCCGGCGAGGGAACCTTCTGGACCGACTTGAAAGGCTTCAGCGAAACAATGTTGGGTAAGCAGGTGAAGCAGCAATCGAGCACACCCCCGCAAACCACCGCACGTCCGGCAAGCGGGAAGTAGGTCGGTGTTCGAGCTTCGATGGGCCGCCTGACGGCTACGTTGGGCGAAGATCGGGTGATGTCGCAGTGAGATGCTCTTTCAAAATCCCGTCCGCCCATTGAGCATCATCGGCGACCAACTTTGGCTTGGGTGTTCCCCGATAAATACGGTGCCGATAACCGGCGCGGTCATAGACATCATGCAGTACCGCTTGCAGATCGAGTCGCGCGTCGGGGTCGGGGGCACGCAGCGGAATCGGGATCAACGGCAAGCAGTCTCGCAACCGGATCGGCCAGACCCCTGCGCGAGTCCGCTCGCTCGCACGCTTCACCAGCACGTAGTAGTCGCAGGGGGAAAGCTCCTCGATCGGCATCCGTGGGCCGCCTCGCAACAGGTCGATTTCGATGAAGTTCACGTCGCTCAACAGATAGTGGCGACGTTTCGCGATGTAGGCGTCTCGGTCATAGCTCGCTTGTTTGACCGGGGGACTCAAGACTTCCAGCACCGTGACGAGATACTCATTCTCGGTATCACGAATCTCGATGAATGACTCACTCACGACATCCATCGGCTCGGCAATGGCGGTGTAGACCGGAGCCTCCATGACGGCGGTTGCCGTGGCGAGACTGGCGTCGCTCGTCCGAACAATAGCGAGATCTGGCCGCCCCAAGAATCGCGCACGTGGCTCCGGTGGCTCATGGATATAAACGTGTTCTTCGAGTGCGACGTAGTAGCTCGGCGAAACCTCATCGGCGATAGCGTCACGCAGGCCAGCCAGGAAGCTCTGATGAAAGTCGTGCCACAGGGCGTCTTGTTCGAGCCAGGGATTCATTCCGGGGAACGGGGAAGGCATGTTTCGACTCCGTGCGGGAGATCAACGAATGGAGATCAAAGTCGTCGCAGTTTACGGGGAAGACGAGAAAAAGGCGCAGGAACCAAATGTGGCTTCCTTTAGCCATAAACGGTTCCTGACACGAATGGCACTGCCGCTTGCGTGAGTTGAAGTTACGTCGAGCAGCCGGTCAAGAGTTTCGCTCGGGCGGCGGCTCGTGGTTGGGTCAGTAAGTCGTGCGTGGTGGGTCGGCGTTTGAGGGCGCGGGGTTCGAGGCGGTT